>NZ_JBDGJK010000019.1:0-120173 GCF_057656935.1 Variovorax sp. Soil_C_33 | reverse complement strand
CGGATATAAGACCGCAGTCATTACCGCCAGCCGGAACTTCAAGAACTTACTTGCCACACGGGAGGCGTCCATATAAGACGACGATGAAGAAACTGCTGGCCGTGCTGATCGCGGGCCTGGCGGCGTTGGCCGGCGCGTCCGCCGTGCAGGCGCAGGCCGCCTATCCGGCCAAGCCGATCCGCTGGATCGTGCCCTACCCGGCCGGCGGCGGCTCCGACTTCCTGGCGCGCACCATCGGCAACCAGCTCGCGACCGATGTCGCGCAGCCGGTGCTGATCGACAACAAGGCGGGCGGCAACACGGCCATCGCCGCCGCCGAAACCGCGCGCGCGGCGCCCGACGGCTACACCGTGCTCTCGGCCGACAACGGCACGCTGGTCTTCAACCCGGTGCTGTATCGCAACCTCAGCTACAACCCGACGCGCGACCTGGCACCGGTCACGCTGATGGGCCGCTTCCCGATGGTGCTGATCGTGGGGCCCGCGAGCAACGCGAAGGACGCGAAGGATTTCATCGCGCAGGCCAAGGCGCAGCCCGGCAAGATCAGCTTCGCCTCGGCCGGCGCGGGCAGTCCGCACCACCTGGCGATGGAGCTGCTCAAGCAGCAGGCCGGCCTGCACATGGTGCATATCCCGTACCGCGGCGCCGCGCCGGCGCTGGCCGACGTGGCCGGCGGCCAGCTCGCGGCGATGATGACCGACGTCGCCGCCGGCAGCGCTTTCATCAAGGGCGGCAAGGTGCGCCCGCTGGCGGTGGCGAATGCGAAGCGCCTGCCGCAACTGCCCGATGTGCCCACCTTTGCCGAACTCGGCATCCCCAATGTCGAGGCCGCCGCGCTGGTCGGCCTGGTGGCGCCGGCCGCCACGCCGCCCGAAGTGATCGCGAGCCTTCAGAAATCGGTGGCTGCCGCGATCCGCAATCCGGCGGTCAACAAGAAGCTCATGGACTTCGGCGTCGAGCCCGTGGGAAGCAGCTCGGCGGAGTTCGCTGCGCTGATCGCGAGCGAGTCGACGCGCTGGCACAAGCTGATCCGCGACCTGAAGATCTTTCTGGATTGAGCGGCGCCGGGGGAAGCTTCAGGCGTACAGCGGCTCCTCCGCCATCGCCTCGCACTGGTCGTGCAACATGTTGATCTGCTCCTTCCAGTAGTCGCTGGAGCCGAACCAGGGAAAGTTGATCGGGAAGATCGGGTCGCGCCAGCGCCGCGCGAGCCAGGCGCTGTAGTGGATCTGGCGCAGCGTGCGCAGCGGCTCGATCAGCGCCAGCTCGCGGCGGTCGAATTCGCGGAACTGCTCGTAGCCCTCGAGCAGGCCGCTCAACTGCGCGGTGCGCTGCGGGCGATCGCCGGACAGCAGCATCCACAGGTCCTGCACCGCGAAGCCGGTGCGCGCGTCGTCGAGGTCGACGAAGTGCGGGCCGCCGTCCGGGCGATCCGTGGGGGTCCAGAGGATGTTGCCGGGGTGCACGTCGCCGTGCAGCCGCAGCTTCTTCAGGTCCGCATCGGCGGCCGCGCCGAGCGCCGTGCCCTCGATCATCTCGAAGGCGGCATTGCAGGCCTTCTCCCAGTCGCGCTGCACGTCGAGCGGGATCATGTCGTGGCCCAGCAGCCAGTCGCGCGAGGCGAAGCCGAAGCTCTGCAGGTCCAGCGCCGGCCGCACTTCGAAGGGCCGCGCCGCGCCCACCGTGTGGATGCGCGCGAGGAAGCGGCCCACCCATTCGAGCACCTCGAAGTCGTCCAGCTCGGGCCCGCGCCCGCCGCGGTAGGGGCTCACGCTGAAGGCGAAGCCCGCGTGGTGGTGCAGCGTGGCGCCCGAAAGCGCCAGCGGCGCCACGGCCGGCACCTCGGCGGCCGTGAGCTCGGTGGAGAACGCGTGCTCCTCCGCGATCTGCGCATCGCTCCAGCGGCCGGGCCGGTAGAACTTGACCACCACCGCGCTGCGGTCCTCCAGGTGCACCTGGTAGACGCGGTTTTCATAGGAGTTCAGCGCCATGAGCCGCCCGTCGCCGTGCAGGTCGAGCCCGGCCAGCGCGTCCAGCACCACGTCGGGCGTGAGGCTTTCGTAGGGATGGGCGCTGGCTTTCTCGGCGGATGAGGTCATCCGGCCATTGTCGCTACCTCGAAGCCCCGGAAAGCGACAAGATGTGCCCGGTGCGCGGATTGCCGCGTCCCGACAGCACCTGCGCATAGGCCGCCTGCACCGCCGCAGGGCCGTCGTGGCGCTCGACCACGAGCCACGGCGTTGCGGGCTGCGCCACCTTCGCGATGAAGCCCTGCCAAGCCTGCACCATGCGCCGTCCGAACTCGTCGCCGCCCCATTCCTCGGTGCGCTTCTTGATCTGGGCTGGCGCGAAAAAGAAGGTGGCGCGCGGCCCCGGCAGCTCCTTGGCGCTTCCGCCCGGCGCGAGCTGCTCGACGTGCGTGCCGCCGATCACGCAGTCGTGGCGCAGCTGCGAAAAGCGCGTGTGGACCGCGCGCCGCAGCTCGCCGTTGCCCGCGAAGTCGATGTAGACGCAGGGCGCGTCGGCCGCCACCTGGTCGAGTTCTTCGTAGGCCAGCACGCGGTGGTAGCAGCCCAGGCCTTCGCAGAAGGCCTTGTTGCCTGCGGAGGTGAGGCCGACCACCTCGATGCCGGGCCGCTGGTGCATCTGGAAGGCGGTGCCGTAGGCCGTCTTGCTCGATGCGCTCGACAGCAGCGCGACGCCGGGCCTGGCGCCGAAGAAATCGTTGTCGTCGAAGAAGTCGTCGATCAGCCAGGAGGTGATGAAGAGCGGCCGCAGCAGGGCCTGCAGGTCTTCGGTATCGGCGCTGTAGAGCGGGTCGCTCGCGGTGCGGAAGTACTGGTTGTAGACGGCGGGCAGCGCCGCGCGGTGCGGCGTTGCGTCGGTGAAGCGGGCAGCGGACAGGCGCTCGGGCGTCAGCACCACGCTCGAGGCCATCGGCACATAACCGTAGAGCCGCTCGCCCACCGCCACGCCCGGATGCAGCGACTGCACCACCGAGCCGAAGCCCCAGACCGGGATCGAGCCCCATCCTTCCTCGCCGGTCGGGAAGAACTGCCAGTAACTCATCGACTCGCCGAAGGCGGCGTAGGTGATGTTGTTGGACGTGAGGGCGAAGCTGTCGATGCGCAAGCGGACCTGGCCCTCGGCGAGGGGCGCATCGTCGGCGTCGCGCACGCGGGTGGCAGAGAGATCGTCCTTGCGGATCAGGAAGTCTGTGGTGCTCATCGAATCACCTTAGCGCAGACCCATCTCCGCTGCATGAAAAAAGCCCGGCGCAGCGTCACCCATGTGACGCCGCGCCGGGCTCGTGCCGGCTTTGGCGATCAGGCGATCGAGAGTTCGACCTCGATGTTGCCGCGCGTGGCGTTCGAGTACGGGCAGACCTGGTGGGCGGTGTCGACCAGCAGCTTCTTCTGCGCGTCGTCGAGGCCCGGCAGCGTGATCGCCAGCTTGACCGCGATGCCGTAGGCCTTGCCCTCGTTGATCGGGCCGAGCGAGACGCTGGCGTCCACCGCCACGTCTTCCGGCACCTTGACGTTGATCTTGGGCGCCACGGCCTTCATCGCGCCGATGAAGCAGGCCGAGTAGCCGACCGCGAACAGCTGTTCGGGGTTGGTGCCGGGCTTGCCGGAGCCGGGCGGGTTCAGCTTGACGTCCAGCGCGTCGTCGCTGGACTTGCCGGCGCCGCCGTCGCGGCCGCCGGTGGTGTGGGACTGGGCGGTGTACAGGACTTTGTCGAGCTTGGTGGCCATGGTGATTCCTTCAGGTTGGTTGGGGGAGAAAAGATGCTTCGGCGCGCCGAAGCGAGGGGAGAAAACTAGGCTGCGGCCCTGACGCGATCCCTCAGTTGCTGGATCTGCTGCGTGAGCGCCACCAGCTCCTCGATCGAGCACTGAGAGGCCGCCATCAGGCAGGCCGGAACGCTCGCCGCGCGCGCCTTGAGGCGGCGCCCGGCGGCCGTGAGGCTCACGTGCACGCGGCGCTCGTCAGCCACGTCGCGGATGCGCGCCACCAGGCCGTTGGCTTCGAGGCGCTTCAGCAGCGGCGTCAGCGTGCCCGAATCGAGCGAGAGCCGCTCGCCGAGCTCCGACACCATGAGGCCGTCACGCTCCCACAACACCAGCATCACAAGATACTGGGGATAGGTGAGCTTGAGCTTGTCGAGCAGCGGCTTGTACAGCTTGGTCATCGCCAGCGATGCGGAGTACACCGCAAAACAGAGCTGGTTGTCGAGCCGCAGCATGTCGTCGGCGGAGGGCGTGGAAGGCATGGGCTGAATTGTAGCTGGCAATTGAATTGTGTGCAATTTAAATAGTAAGCGTGTGTTGCCGTAGAAGGGCGGCATCCTGCGCCGCCGCGCTCACCGCCCGCTGAACCGCGCCGGCCGCCGCTCGACGAAGGCGCGCACGCCTTCGGCCGCGTCCTCGCTGTTGGCGAGGCGCTGCTGCACGGGAATGAAATCTTCGACGGCCGCCAGCGGCCCCTGCTCGATGGCCTTCATCACGTTGAGCCGGGTCGCGACCACCGCGAGCGGCGCCTGGGCCGCGATGCGTTGGGCGATGCGCAGCGCCTCGTCGAGCTCCTGCCCGGCCGGCACCACCTTCTGCACGAAATTCAGGCGAAAGGCCTCGGCGCTGCCGAACTCGTCGGCCGTGAGCAGGTGCAGCATCGCATTGCCCAGGCCGGCGCGCTCGGCCATGCGCAGCGTCGCGCCGCCGGTGGCCATGATGCCGCGCTGCACTTCCATCTGCGAGAAGCGGCAGTTGTCGGCCGCCACCACGATGTCGGCGCCCAACATGAGCTCGATGCCGACCGTGAAGCAGATGCCCTTGACTGCGACCAGCATCGGCTTCTGGCGGCGGCGGTAGCCGGGCAGGCCGAAGTCGTGCGGCTCGACCAGCCCTTCGGGGGTGGCCTTCTCGCCGCGCTTCATGTACTCGGCCACCGCGGGCAGGTCGAGCCCGGCCGTGAAGTGGTCGCCGAAGGCATGCAGCACGCCGACGCGCAGGGCCGGGTCGTCGTCCAGGCGCGTGTAGGCCTCGGCCAGCTCGCGGAACATGCGCGGCGTCCAGCCGTTGCGCTTGGCGGGGCGGTTGATGCCGATCAGCAGCACGTGGTCCTGCACCTGGGTGTCGATGCAGCCTTCGGGAGGGGGCGTGGTGGGGATGGCGTTCATGGCGGCCTCAGTAGGTGTAGACGCCGCGCCCGGTCTTGCGGCCCAGTTGCCCGGCGGCCACCATTTCCTTCAGCAGCGGGCAGGGGCGGTACTTTGAGTCGCCGAACTGCTCCAGGTAGACCTCCATCACCGCCAGGCAGACGTCCAGGCCGATCATGTCGGCCAGCGCCAGCGGGCCGATGGGCTGGTTGCAACCGAGCTTCATGCCGGCGTCGATGTCCTCCGCGCTCGCGATGCCCTCGGCAAGCACGAAGAAGGCCTCGTTGATCATCGGCACCAGGATGCGGTTGACCACGAAGCCCGGGGCGTTCTTCACGGTGATCGGCGACTTGCCCAGCGCCACCGCCAGCGCCTTCACCGCATCGTGCGTGGCGTCGCTGGTGAGGTAGCCGCGGATGATCTCCACCAGCGCCATCATCGGCACCGGGTTGAAGAAGTGCATGCCGATGAAGCGGTCGGGCCGCGACGTCGCCGCCGCCAGCTGGGTGATCGAGATCGACGAGGTGTTGGAGGCGATGATGACCTGCGGCGCGAGCATGGCGTCGACCTGCTTCAGGATCCTGAGCTTGAGTTCGTGGTTCTCGGTCGCTGCCTCGATTACGAGTTCTGCTCCCTTCAGGTCCTCGTAGTTCGTCGAGCCCTTGATCAGCGCCAGGGCCGCATCCTTCTGGGCGGCTGTGAGCTTGTCCTTCTTGATCAGCCGGTCGAGGCTGCCGGCCACGGTGGCCAGGCCCTTGTCGACCGCGGCCTGCGCGATGTCGACCATCACCACCTTCACGCCCGCGACCGCGCAGGCCTGCGCGATGCCGTTGCCCATCGTGCCCGCGCCGATGATCCCGACTGTCTGAATCGCCATTTCGAATGCTCCTTGAAAATTCGCCATTGTGGTTCAGCCCGTGATTTAAAGTGGTCGCCATGACGACCCTCGGAACCCCACTTTCCCCCTCTGCAACCCGTGTGATGCTGCTCGGCTCCGGCGAACTCGGCAAGGAGGTGCTGATCGCGCTCCAGCGCCTGGGCGTGGAGACCATCGCTGTCGACCGCTACGAGAACGCCCCCGGCCAGCAGGTGGCGCACCATGCGCGCACCATCACCATGAGCGACCCCGATCAGCTGAAGGCGCTGATCGAGGCCGAAAAGCCGCAGCTCGTGGTGCCCGAGATCGAGGCTATCGCGACGCCGATGCTGCAGCAGCTGGAGGACGCGGGCACGGTGCGCGTGATCCCGACCGCGCGCGCGGCGCGCCTCACGATGGACCGCGAAGGCATCCGCCGCCTGGCCGCAGAAACGCTGGGCGTGCCGACCAGCCCCTACCAGTTCTGCGATTCGCTGGCCGAGCTGCAGGCGGCGATCGACCAAGGCATCGGCTACCCCTGCATCGTCAAGCCGGTGATGAGCAGCTCTGGCAAGGGCCAGAGCAAGATCGACGGCCCGGCCGACGTGCAGAAGGCCTGGGACTACGCAATGGCCGGCGGCCGCGTGAGCCACGGCCGCGTGATCGTCGAGGGCTTCATCGACTTCGACTACGAGATCACGCTCCTGACCGTGCGCGCGCTCGACGCGGCGGGCAGTGTGCAGACGCAGTTCTGCGAGCCCATCGGCCACGTGCAGGTGAGCGGCGACTACGTCGAGAGCTGGCAGCCGCATCCGATGGCGCCGGCCGCGCTGCAAAAAGCGCAGCGGATCGCGCAGGCGGTCACGGCCGACCTCGGCGGGCAGGGGCTCTTCGGCGTCGAGCTGTTCGTGAAGGGCGAGGAGGTCTGGTTCAGCGAAGTCAGCCCGCGGCCGCACGACACCGGCATGGTGACCATGGCGACCCAATGGCAGAACGAGTTCGAGCTGCATGCGCGCGCCATCCTCGGCCTGCCGGTGGACACCGCGCTCAAGAGCCCAGGCGCCAGCGCCGTGATATACGGCGGCGTCGATGCGAAGGGCATTGCCTTCGACGGCGTGGCCCACGCGCTGCAGGTGCCGGGCAGCGAACTGCGCCTGTTCGGCAAGCCCGAGAGTTTCGTCAAGCGGCGCATGGGCGTGGCACTGGCGCATGCGGCGGATGTGGAGACGGCGCGGCGCAACGCCAAGGAAGCCGCCTCGCGCGTCAAGCCGGGCAAAGCCTGAGTTCCGATTGATCGAGGAGCCTGCCATGCTGCATCCCCAAGCCCAGGCCTTCATCGACCTCCTGGTGCAACGCGGCGTACCGCCGACGCATACGCTGTCGCCGGCGGACGCGCGCGCCTTCTACCGCGAGCGGCGCAGCGTCACGCAGCCCCCGCCCGGCGAGGTGGCCGAGGTGCGCGAACTCAGCGCGCCCGGGCCGCACGGCGCGATCCCGCTGCGTCTCTACCGGCCGATGGGCACGCAGCGCGCCGATGTGCTGCCGGTGCTGGTGTACTACCACGGCGGCGGCTGGACCATTGGCGACCTCGACACCCACGACACGCTGTGCCGCGAACTTGCCAACCTCTCGGGCTGCGCGGTGGCGGCGGTCGACTACCGCATGGGGCCGGAACACCGTTTCCCGGCGGCGGTGGACGACGTGCTCGCCGCCACGCGCTGGGTGCGCAGGGAAGCGGGCGCGCTCGGCCTCGATGCCGGCCGCCTCGCGGTCGGCGGCGACAGCGCCGGCGGCAACCTCGCGGCGGTGGTGGCGATCGCGGCCCGCGACGCCGGCAACCTGCCCATCGCCTTCCAGCTGCTGATTTATCCGGCGACCGACATGCGCCGCGTGCACCCCTCGCACACCAGCAACGGCCAGGGCTACGTGCTCACCAGCGACACGATCAAGTATTTCCACGACCACTACATCACCGACCCGAAGCACGACCTCGACTGGCGCGCCTCGCCGCTCTTGCACCCCGACCTGTCGCGCCTGCCGCCGGCGCTGGTGCTCACCGCCGGCTACGACCCACTGCGCGACGAAGGGCTCGACTACGCGCGGGCGCTGACCGCGGCCGGCAACCGCGCGGTCTACGTCTGCTTCGAGCGCCAGATCCACGGCTTCATTACCATGGGCGGGCTGCTCGACGAGGCGAACGCTGCGGTGGCGCTGTGCGCCGGCGAACTGCGGCGCGCGCTGATGTAGGGAAAGTCCCCGCGCTTTCGACACCGCCGCGCGGCCCCGCGCCGCTACGATCCTGCGAGCGCGACGCAGCGCAGGAGACGGCATCTTGGGCACCAGGACGGACACCGGCCGCAGCGGCAACAGCAGCAGAGGCGAGCGCCTCATGTGGTTGACGCGCGAGCGTGTCTTCTATGCCGGCTTGCTGGGCGCGGCGGCGGAGCGCAGCCTGGGAGGGCATGGCGTCTACGTGTCGCCTGCGGGACAGCCCAACCGCATCCGCATCGGCGGCGGCGCCTGGCAAAGCGGCGAGCTGCTGGTGGTGCCGCCGCAGGTGCCGCACCGGGTCGTGAGCGAGGAAGCGCTGATCATCAACCTGCTGATCGAATCGGAGTCGGTCGATCCTGCGCAGTTGCCCGACTTTCTGCAGCACTGCGGCGCGGTCGAGGCGCCGGACTTCGTCCAGCGCGTTCGCGCGGCCCACGTGCAACTGCTGGCCGCCGCCGGCCGCGAGCGCTTCGACCACCTCGACTTCGACACGCTCTTCTTCGGCCGGCCGCTCGCGACGCGCCCGATCGACGCGCGCATCCGCCGAGTGGTCGAGCGCATCGTCGCCGACCCGGCGCTGCCTGCTTCGGCCGAGGAATGCGCGGCCTCGGTGCAACTCTCCTTCTCGCGCTTCCTGCATCTGTTCAAGCAGGAGATCGGCGTTCCGTTTCGCGCCTTCCGCGCCTGGAAGCGGGCCCGCAGCCTGCTGCGCCATGTGCGAGAGTCCGCCACGCTGACCGACATCGCGCTCGACACCGGCTATCCCGACTCGACCCATTTCAGCCACTCGATCCGCCAGGTCTACGGCCTGCGTCCCAGCGACATCCTTGCCGGCTCGCGGCGGCTCGCGCTCTATCAGGGAGCCTGATTGCAGATCCTCCAGCTCCTGCTCTCGGGCATCGCGCAAGGCTGCATCTACGGCCTGATCGCGCTGGGCTTCGTGCTGATCTACAAGGCCACCGAAACCGTGAGCTTCGCTCAGGGCGAGCTCATGATGCTGGGCGCCTTCGGTGCCTTCGCCGGCATGTCCTTGTTCGGGCTGCCCTTTTGGCTGGCGGCGCTGCTGGCCTTGGCGGCGATGGCCGCCTTCGGCGTGCTGCTCGAGCTGGTCGTGATCCGGCCGATCCTCGGGCAGCCGCAGTTCTCGATCGTGATGCTGACCATCGGCATCGGCTACGTGGCGCGCGGGCTGATCACCATGATTCCCGCGATCGGCACCGAGACGCACACGCTGCCGGTGCCCTACAAGGACCAGATCTGGAAGGTCGGCGAGCTGGTCGTCAACGTGGAGCAGATGGCGATCATCCTTTGCACGGCGGTGCTCTGCGGCCTGCTGTATGCGATGTTCCGCTACAGCAAGCTCGGCATCGCAATGCAGGCCTCGTCGCAGAACCAGCTGGCGGCCTACTACATGGGCATTCCGGTCAAGCGGCTCAACGGGCTGGTGTGGGGACTCGCTGCGGCGGTGGCGGCCATCGCCGGCATGCTGCTGGCGCCGATCACCTTCGTGCACGCCAACATGGGCTTCATCGGCCTCAAGGCCTTCCCAGCGGCCGTGGTGGGCGGCTTCGGCAGCCTGCCGGGGGCGATCGTCGGCGGGCTGGTGATCGGCATCGTCGAATCCTTCGCGGGCTTCTATCTGCCCGACGGCTTCAAGGACACGGCGCCCTACATCGTGGTGCTCATGATGTTGATGGTGAAGCCCAACGGCCTGTTCGGCGAAAAGCTGCGCAAGAAAGTCTGATGCGCTTCATCTTCAAGACCACTTACGCGCAAGACATCGCACTTGCCAAGCACGGCGGCCACGTGTTCTGGTACGCCCTGCTCGGCGCGGCGCTGATCGCGGCGCCATGGCTGCTGCCCGAGTACTGGCTCGCGCAGCTGACCTTCGTGCTGATCTACGGCATCGTGGGCCTGGGCCTGATGCTCCTGGCCGGCTTCACCGGGCAGTTCTCGATCGGGCATGCGGCCTTTCTGGGCACCGGCGCCTACACGCAGGCGGTGCTCGCGAACATGGGGGTGCCCTTTCCGATCGCGATGGCGGCGGCCGCCGCGCTCTCGGCGGCGGTCGGCGTGGTGGTCGCGCTGCCGGCGCTGCGCGTCAAGGGCATTTACCTCGGCATCGCGACCCTGGCCTTCGGCTTCATCGTCGAGGAGGTGTTCGCGCGCTGGGAGAGCGTCACCGGCGGCAACTCGGGGCTGCATGTGAAGTCGCCCAGGCTCTTCGGGCTGGACATCAGCTCGAGCGAGGGCTTCTACATCGTGTGCCTGGTGATCGCGGTGCTCTGTACGCTGGCCATCCTGAACCTGCTGCGCTCGCCGACCGGCCGCGCCTTCGTCGCGATCCGCGACTCGGAGATCTCGGCGCAGAGCATGGGCATCCATCTGGCGCGCTACAAGACCATGTCCTTCGCGATCTCGGCCGCGCTGGCCGGGCTCGGCGGCGCGCTCTATGCGCACAAGCTCAGCTTCATCTCGCCCGATCAATTCAACATCCTGCAATCGATCGACCTGCTGCTGATGGTGGTGATCGGCGGGCTGGGCTCGGTGCACGGCGCCTTCCTCGGCGCGATCTTCCTGATCGCGATGCCGCAGCTGATCGCGCTGGGCAAGGACTGGCTGCCGCCGGTGATCGGCCAGGCGCCCGGGCTGCAGGGGCTGGTCTACGGGCTGGTGCTGATCGGCTTCGTGCTGTTCGAGCCGCTGGGGCTGTACGGGCGCTGGCTCAAGATCCGCACCTACCTGCAGCTCTTTCCGTTCTACCGCCGGGGCTTGTTCAGGCGGCAGAAGTCCTTCACCAAGTCGGATCGACTCCGATGAGTACGGATGTGCTTCTGTCGGCCCGTGACCTGAGCGTGCGCTTCGGCGGCGTGCTGGCCGTGAACAAGGTCAGCTTCGACGTGCGGCGCGGCGAGGTGTTCACGCTGATCGGGCCCAACGGCGCCGGCAAGACGACGGTCTTCAACCTGATCAGCCGCATCTACACGCCGACCACGGGCGACATCGTCTGGCACGGCGAGGGCGCGCCGCTTTCGCTCACGCAGCAGGCGCCGCATGCCATTGCCGCGCTCGGCATCGCGCGCACCTTCCAGAACATCGAGCTGTTCGAGCATGCGACCGTGCTGCACAACCTCCTGATCGGCCGCCACACGCACCGCCGGACCGGCTTCTGGAGCGAGCTCTTCTTCACGCCCGCCACGCGCCGCGCGGAAATCGAGGCGCGCGAAAAAGCCGAACGGGTGATCGACCTGCTGGACCTGCAGCACCATCGCGATTCGATGGTGGCGGGGCTGCCTTACGGCGTGCGCAAGGTGGTGGAATTGGCGCGCGCGCTGTGCACCGAGCCCAAGCTGCTGCTGCTGGACGAACCGTCTTCCGGGCTCAATGTCGAGGAGACGGCCGACATGGCCTTCTGGATCCAGGACATCCAGCAGGAGCTCGGCATCTCGGTGCTGATGGTGGAACACGACATGTCGCTGGTATCGAAGGTGTCGGACCGCGTGCTGGCGATGAACATGGGCGAGGCGCTGGCCTCGGGGACGCCGCGCGAGGTGCAGTCGGATGCGAAGGTGATCGAGGCCTATCTGGGGACTGTGGATGACATGAGCGGGTTGAGGAGGGCGGCATGAGCGACGTCATCCTTGCCCTCCTCAACGTCGAAAGCGCCTACGGCCCCATCAAGGCAATCCGCGGCGTCAGCCTCAAGGTGCGCCAGGGCGAGATCGCCACCGTGCTGGGGTCCAACGGCGCCGGCAAGACCACCATCCTCAAAACGATCTCCGGAATCATCGATCCGAGAAAAGGCAGCATCGAGTTCCGGGGAAAGAACATCACCGCCAAGGACCCGGCCTACATCGTCCAGCAAGGTCTCAGCCACGTCCCCGAAGGCCGCGAAGTCTTCCCGCTGCTGTCGGTCAAGGACAACCTGCTGATGGGCGCCTACACCCGCACCGACCGCGACGGCGTGGCGCGCGACATCGAGACCGTCTACGGTTATTTCCCCATCCTGCGCGAGCGCGCCGCGCAGGAGGCCGGCCTGCTCTCCGGCGGCCAGCAGCAGATGCTCGCGATCTCGCGCGCCATCATGGCAGCGCCCAAGCTCATCCTCCTCGACGAGCCCAGCCTCGGTCTCTCGCCCAAGCTCACGCGCGAGATCTTCGAGATCGTGGTGCGCATCAACCGCGAGCGCGGCACCACCATCTTGCTGGTGGAACAGAACGCCAACATGGCGCTCAATGCCTCCGACTACGGCTACGTGCTCGAGAACGGCCGCATCGTGATGGAAGATACCTGCGAGCGCCTGCGCGAGAAGGAGGACATCAAGGAGTTCTACCTCGGCCTCAAGGACGAGGGCGTGCGCGGCGAGCGGCGCTGGAAAAAGAAGAAGACCTGGAGGTAAGGCCATGGCCAAGCAGCATCGGCAGCAGCAAGGACTCTGGGACCTCTCCCACATCCAGCCGCGGCACCAAATCGTGGTGCAGGGCGACACCGTTCCCGCGATCTTCTGGAACGCCGAGCGCGCGCGCGGCGACCAGGTCTGGATGCGGCAGAAGGAATTCGGCATCTGGCGCAGCTGGAGCTGGCGCCAGACCGCCGAGGCGGTGCGCGAGATCGCCGGCGGGCTGATGGCGCTCGGCTTCGCGCCCGGCGAGTGCGCCTCGATCCTGGCCAACACGGTCGTCGAATGGGTGCTCTGCGACATCGCCGTGCTCAGCTGCGGCGGCGTGGCCAACGGCATCTACCCCACCGACGCGGCCTCGCAGGTGCACTACCTGTGCGAGGACTCGCGCACCACCGTGCTCTTCGTCGAGGACGACGAGCAGCTCGACAAGGCGCTCGAGGTGCGCGCCGGGCTGCCGCTCCTGCGCAAGGTCATCGTGTTCGACATGGAAGGCCTGCGCGAGCTTCATGACCCCGGCGTGATGAGCCTCGATGCACTGCGCGCGCTGGGCCGCGACTACCTCCAGGGCCATCCGCAGGAGCTCGAGCAGCGCATCGCCGCCTGCCGCCCCGAAGACCTGGCGATCCTGGTCTACACCTCGGGCACCACCGGCAGGCCCAAGGGCGCGATGCACAGCCACCGCGGACTGGTCCACACCATGCGCGGCTACAACATGCTGGTCGCGCAGGACGAGCGCGACGAGCGCATGTGCTTCCTGCCGCTGTGCCACATCGCCGAGCGCATGGGCGGCGAGTACTTCTCGATGTACACCGGCGCCGTCCTCAACTTCGTCGAGAACCCCGAGACCGTGCCCGAGAACGTGCGCGAGATCGCGCCCACCGTGTTCACCGCCGTGCCGCGCGTGTGGGAGAAGTTCTATTCCGGCGTGATGATCGCGCTGAAGGAAGCGAGCGGCCTGCAGCAGGCGGCCTATCGCTGGAGCATCGGCGTCGGCGGTGCCATTGCCGAGCGCGTGCTCGCGGGGCAGCCGGTGGACGGGCTGCTGCGCTTCAAGTTCCGCCTCGCGCGCTGGCTCGCGCTGGACAACGCGCGCAAGCTGATCGGCATCCACCGCGCGCGCTTCCTGGTCACCGGCGCGGCGCCGATCTCGCCCGAGCTGGTCAAGTGGTACCTGGCGCTGGGCGTGCCGATGCTCGAGGTCTGGGGCATGACCGAATCCTGCGGCGCTTCCACCGGCGTGCCGGCCGCGCGCATCAAGCCGGGTTCCATCGGTCCGGCCGCCGGCTACAACGAGGTGCGGCTCGACCCGGCCACCGGCGAGATCCTGGTGCGCGGCACTAACGTCTTCATGGGCTACCTCAACCTGCCGGAGAAGACGGCGGAGACCATCGACGCCGACGGCTGGCTGCACACCGGCGACGTCGGCACCGTCGACGAGGACGGGTATTTCCGCATTACCGACCGCATGAAGGACATCATCATCACGGCAGGCGGCAAGAACATCACGCCGAGCGAGTTGGAGAACGAGCTCAAGTTCAGCCCCTACATCACCGATGCCGTGGTGATCGGCGATGCCAGGCCCTACCTGACGGTGATCGTCATGATCGACCAGGAGAACGTCGAGAAATTCGCGCAGGACCACGATGTGCCTTTCAGCAACTACGAGAGCCTCACGCGCGCGCAGGAAGTGCAGGACCTGATTCAGGGCGAGATCGACCGCGTCAACGCCAAGTTCGCTCGCGTCGAGCAGATCAAGAAGTTCTTCCTGCTCGAGACGCAGCTCAGCGCCGAGGACGAAGAGCTCACGCCGACGATGAAGCTCAAGCGCAAGCTGGTACAGACCAAGTACGCGCCGCGCATCGAGGCCATGTACGCCTGAGACCGATTTCGCAACCGAGGAGACCACGCTATGAAGATCGAGGCATTGTTCCCACTGGCCGCCGCGGCCGGTCTTGCGCTGGGCTGCGGCCTGGCCGGCGCGCAGTCGCAGGGCGTCAGCAAGGACGAGATCCGCATCGGCACCATCCAGGATCTCTCGGGCCCGATCGCGGGCTTCGGAAAGCAGTCGCGCAACGGCATGCAGCTGCGCGTGGACGAGCTCAACGAGCAGGGCAGCGTGCACGGCCGCAAGCTCAAGCTCTTCGTCGAGGACTCGGCCTACGACCCGAAGAAGGCGGTGCTGGCGGCGCAGAAGCTGGTCAACCAGGACAAGATCTTCATCATGGCCGGCCACATCGGCACGGCGCAGAACATGGCGGCGATGCCGGTGCAGTTCGACAAGAACGTGATCAACTTCATGCCGATCACGGCGGCGCGCGAAATGTACGAGCCCTTCCACAGGCTGAAGTACTCCTTCGCCGCCACCTACTACGACCAGATCCGCCTCGCGTTGCCCAAGATGATCAAGGAGAAGGGCGCCAAGAAGGTCTGCACCATCTACCAGGACGACGAGTTCGGGCTCGAGGTGCAGCGCGGCGCCGAGGCCGGCCTCAAGACCGCCGGCATGGAGCTGGCCGAGAAGACCTCGTTCAAGCGCGGCGCGACCGACTTCTCCTCGCAGGTCGCGAAGATGAAGGCGGCCAACTGCGATCTCGTGGTGATGGGCACCATCATCCGGGAGACCATCGGCACCATCGGCGAGGCGCGCAAGACCGGCTTCAACCCGACCTTCCTGGGCTCGAGCGCGGCCTACACCGACCTGATCCACAAGCTCGGCGGCAAGGCGATGGACGGCCTCTACGCCACCATGACCGCGCAGAACCCCTACACCGACGAGCAGTCGCAGCCGATCCGCTTCTGGGCCAACAAGTACAAGACCAAATTCAACGAGGACCCGACCGTGTTCTCGGTCTACGGCTACACCATCATCGACCAGTTCATCAAGGCTGCGCAGAAGGCCGGGCCCAACCTCACGACCGACAGCTTCATCAAGGCGATGGACAGCATGACCTTCGAGCCCGACATGTTCGGCGGCCCCAAGAGCAGCTACACCGCTACCAAGCGCCTGGGCAACGACCAGTCGCGCCTGTCGCAGATCGTGGACGGCAAGTGGAAGGTGGTGTCGGACTACGTGGCGCCCTGAGGCGTCGCCGGCTCAGCGGCAGATGGTGGTCGTGCCCACCGGCCGGCAGGTCTTTCCGTCGGGGGTCTGGTAGCGGTCGAGCCGACCGGAGCGGTCGTAGTGGTTGCCCTGCCTATCCTGGCAGCCCGCGCCATCGCAGTTGCGGATGCGCGGGCGCATGTCGCGCTGCGGCATGGGCTGGCGGTAGGTGCCGGGGTAGGGGTATCCGCCGTCGATCACCAGGGGGTCGCTGCCGCGATCGCTCCAGCGCGAATCGCCGCTTCGCTCGCTGCTGCTGCTGTTGCCGCTGCGGGGGTCGATGATGGCCGGGCCTGCCGGCGCCTGCGACGGGCCGGGCGCTGCTGTCGTCGAGCCAGGCTCTTCACGCTGCCGCTCGGTTCTGCCCGGCACCGGAGGCGGGGGTTCCGCGACCCGTGCCACCGGCCTGGCGCCGTCCGGACATCTGCCGTCGGTATAGCTCACGTTGCCGGCCGCGTCCGCGCAGCGGATCACCTCCGCGCCGGAGAGCGGGGCAAGCGTGCTCAGGATGGCAAGAAGGAGGAGTTGGCGCATGAGGCTCTCATTGTGCCCCGGCGCCCCGTCCCGCGCGTGCCAACGCCAGCGCCAGCCTTGCCCCCACCTCGGCGTTGTGCTTGACCAGCGCGATGTTGGTCGCCAGGCTGCGCCCGCCCGTCAGCGCCTTGATGCGGGCCAGCAGGAAGGGCGTCACCGCCTTGCCGGTGATGCCTTGCGCCTTGGCCTCGGCGAGCGCCTGCAGGGTCAGCGCGTCGATCTCCTCGCGCGGCATCGCCGCCGCTTCCGGCACCGGCGTGCTCAGCACCACGCCGCCCGCGAGGCCCAGGTCCCACTTGGTGCGGATGAAGCGTGCCTGCGCCGCCGCGTCGTCGAGCCTGAAGTCGGCGCGGAAGCCGCTGTCGCGCGTGTAGAACGCGGCGAAGTTGTCCTCTTCGCAGCTGAGCACCGGCACGCCGTGCGTTTCCAGGTATTCCAGCGTGAGCCCGATGTCCAGGATCGACTTGGCGCCGGCGCACACCACGGCCACCGAGGTCTTCGCCAGTTCCTGCAGGTCGGCCGAGATGTCGAAGCTCTCCGGCGCGCCGCGGTGCACGCCGCCGATGCCGCCGGTGACGAAGACCTCGATGCCGGCCAGCGCGGCGCAGATCATCGTGCCGGCGACGGTGGTGGCGCCGAGTTCGCCGCTCGCCAGTACGGCCGGCAGGTCGCGGCGGCTGACCTTCTGCGCCTGGCCGCCCGTGCGGGCCAGCAGTTCAAGCTCGTCGTCCGCGAGGCCGATGCGGATCCGCCCGCCGATCAGCGCGATGGTCGCGGGCTCGGCGCCCAGGCGGCGGATCGAGGCCTCCACTTCGCGCGCCGTGCGGACGTTTTCCGGATAGGGCATGCCGTGGGCGATGATGGTCGATTCCAGCGCCACGAGCGGGCGGCCGGCAGCCTGCGCGGCGGCCACAGGCGCGCTGCGCATCAACCAGGAGTGGGCAAGTTCGGCAACCATGTCGATGCTTCGGGGGAGTGTGGTTCACGCGGCGGTTCAGCGCAAATGGCGCTGCAGCCGCTGACTGTCCTCGGCGAGCTGCTGGCGCATGACGGACAGGAACTCCCTGGCCGTGGCAGACAGCACCTTGCCGGCCGGCAGGGCCAGCAGGCAGGCGAAGGAGACGTCGATCGACAGCTTGCGCACGACCAGCCCGCGCTCGGCGTAGTCGAGCGCGGTGATCGGATTGACCAGGCCGACGCCCAGGCCGCGCAACGCCATCTCGCAGACACTGGCCGCGTAAGGCGTTTGCGCGGCCACGCGCAGCGCGACGCCCAGCGGCGCCATGGCCGCTTCGAGCCGGCGATGCGCCGGGTCTTCGGGGTTCAGGGCCAGGAAGGGAAGCTCCGCCAGCTGCTGGGGCTTGACGGTCTTGAAGCGCGCCAGCGCATGCCCTTGCGGCATCACGATCACGCCGGGCATGCGCGCAAAGGTCGAATGCTCGATGCCTTCCAGCGACAGCTCGTCGGCCATCAGCCCGAAATCCGAGATGCCCATGGCCACGCGATCGCGCACATCCTTCGAGCTCAGCACCTGCAGCGACACCTGCGGCCAGGCGCCGTCCCCGCGCTGCGCCCTCAGCCGCGCCAGCGCGCGCGGCATGAAGCCGAGGCCGAAAGCCGGATAGCAGCTGAGCTCCAGCTGGTTGACACCGAAGTCGCGCAGGCTGCGCAGCCGGTGCTCGATGGCATCCATGCCGATGAAGACGCGCTCCACCTCGGTCCAGAGCGCGCGCGCCTCCGGCGTGGGCACCAGCCGGCCGCCGGTGCGCTGGAACAGCACCATCCCCGCCTGCGCCTCCAGCCGTTTCAGCGACTGGCTGACGGCAGGCTGCGTCACATGCAGCTGCGCCGCCGCCTTGCGCGTGGTGCTGCTGCGCATCAGGGCCCGGAAGGTCTCGATCTCTGTGAATCGCATTGATAAATTTGGTTATCGGATGAATAGATAGATCGACTTTATTTTATCTATCTGCGCCTAGCATTGGGGCATCGACGCACAGACGAGAAAGAGACCCAGAGTGATGAGCTCCCTGCTTTGTGCCCTGGCCCGGCCGATTCGGCCGATCAGGAACCCGCGCCTGCGCGGCCTGCAATGCCTGCGCTGCAATGCCGAGTACCCGATCCGCCTCGCGCATGAAGGCTGCCCGGCCTGCCGCGCAGAGGGTGTGCATGCGGGACTGCGCGCGAGCTACCGCGCCGACGCGGCTGGTGCGCATGCGCCTCTCATGCCGTACACCCAAAGCTTCACCCTGGGCGAAGGCGGCACGCCGCTGTACGCGATGCCCGATCTGGCACGCCGCTTCGGCGTCGCACACCTCAGCCTCAAGGACGAGTCCTGCAATCCGACCGGCTCGCACAAGGACCGGATGAGCGCCGTCGGCGTCACGCAGGCGCTGGACTTCGGCGCCCACACGCTGGTGCTCGCCTCCTCGGGCAACGCTGCGGTATCGGCCGCGCACTACGCGCAGGCCGCCGGCCTGGCCTGCGAGGTCGCGAGCTACGAAGACATGCCCGCCGCTTACGCGCTCGCACTCGACGCCGCCGGTGCCAGGCGCTTCGCCTTCGCCGACAACGCCGGCCGCTGGGCCTTCGTGCGCGAGCGTGCGTCGCTCGCGGGCTATTTCGCGCTCACCAACTACAGCCTGCCGGCGCTCGGCAGCGCGCCGCTGGCCATCGAAGGCTACAAGCCCATCGCCGACGAATGCGTGGAGCAGGGCGGCCTGCCCGACCATGTGGTGGTGCCGACGGCGCGCGGCGACCTGGCGTGGGGCCTCTTTGCCGGCTTCCGCGATCTGCTGGCCGCCGGCCGCATCGCGAAGCTGCCGCGCATCTGGGCAGTCGAGCCTTTCGCGCGGCTCTCGCGCGTGCTCGAAGGCGGCGCGCTGGATGCCGACTACCCCGGCCGCACCGCGCAGTTCTCCACCGCCGGCGCCACCGTCACCTATCTTCAATGGCAGGCGGTCGCCGCCACCGGCGGCGGCGCAGTGGTCGTGGGCGACGATGACGCGCGCGCGGCCCGGCGCCTGCTCGAGCAGGCAGGCGTCAGCGCGGAGCTCTGCGCGGCGGGCGGCCTGGCTGCGCTTTCGCAACTGCGCGAGCGCGGGGCGATCGCGGCCGACGAGCACGTGCTGCTGATGCTTACCGCCGACGCCTCGCGCGATCCGAGCTGGCCCGATCCTGTTTGAGTTTCAAGGAGCCTTCATGTCGCCGATGCATCGCCGCACCTTCTTCCTGAGCGCCGCCGCGCTGATGGCCGCCGGGCCGAAGGCCTGGGCCGCCTTTCCCGACAAGCCGATCAAGCTGATCGTGCCCTGGGCCGCCGGCGGCAGCACCGATGCGATTGCACGCGCCATGGCGCAGGGCATGAGCAGCGCGATGGGCATCTCGGTCGTCGTGGACAACCGGCCCGGAGCCGGCGGCCAGATCGGCACCGAGGCCGCCGCCCGGGCCGTGCCGGACGGCTACACGATCGCCATCGTGGAACTCCCGCATGCCATTGCGCCGGCGGTGATGACCCGTCTGCCCTACGACCTGCTGCGCGACTTCACGCCGATGACGATGATCGGCACCTCGCCGCTGGTCTTCTTCGGCGGCACCGGCGCCGACAGCAAGGATTTCAGGAGCTTCATGAAGGCCGCGGCAGCCGCTGCAGCGCCGCCCGCCATCGCGCACAGCGGCGCCGGCACCGTCAGCCATCTGGCCGCGGAGCTCTTGGCCACCCGCAGCAGGATCAGGTTCAACATGGTGCCGTATCGGGGCTCGGCACCGGCGCTCAACGACGTGGCGGCGGGCATGGTGGCGGGCCACTTCGCCACGCTGGCCAGCGGCTCCAGCCTGCTGGGCGCCGGCAAGATCCGCGCGCTGGCCGTGGCCAGCCCGCAGCGCGTGGACCTGCCGGCGCTGCGGGGCGTGCCCACGCTGTCGGAGGCGGGCATCAAGGGTGTAGAGATCGACCAGTGGTGGGCCATGGTGGCGCCGGCCACCACGCCGCTCGAGGTGACCGAGCACCTGCGCAGAGAGGCCGCGGCTGCCCTCGCTCAGCCGGTCGTCAAGGAGCGGCTGTCCGCGCTGGCTGTGGAGCTGAAGGCGTCCAGCAGCGGCGAGCTGCGCGCCTTCATGCGTGCGGAGGCCGAGCGCTGGCAGAAGGTGGCGAAGGAAATCGGCTTGCAGCCGCAGTAGCGGCGGCGCGATTCTCAGGGGCATGGGCGCCCGCGGTCGCGCTCCTTTGCGACCTCCATCGCCGCGGACATCGACGACACCACTGCGGCCCACTCGTCGCCCGTCAGCAGCTGCGCCGTTTGCGAATGGAGCAGCGTGTCCTCCCGGTCCAAGTGGGCGAGCATCAACAGGCGGTGCTCTTCCAACAGGTTCTCAACGGCCCCGATCGCCACCGTTTCTCCCGATTCGGCAGGCCTCAACATGGCCTTCGCCTGCGAGAGCAGGCCGTCGCAGTGCTTGCTTTCCAGCTCCAGCTCATCGAGCAGTTGGTCGGCTTCTGCCGACCTGCCGCGCAGTATCTCGAGCAGGACGACGCCCTTGGGACGATGCGTCGCTTCTTCGAATGCCTGGAGGCGTTCGATGAGCTCGACGAGCGCCGCTGCCTGCGGCCCCGGGCGTGCCCAGTCTCCGGCTTTCAGCATGCCGTCGACCAGCGCCAGCAACTCACGAATGCGAGTGTGCTCCGCACGCAAGATGATCCACGCGCATTCGGCCGCCAGCATGTCTCGTCCCCTTTGGCGTCAGCTTACTCCTCTGCGCTTGCCCTGGAGGTCCGGCCCCGTGGTCGATGGGGTCTCGCGCCGATGACTCGGAACGGCACAATGCAGATCATTCCCGTCGAGGAACCATCACTCATGACCGAAGCCGCCCCCATCCCTCCTCTTCCCGATCATCTGTCCATCGATCCGCGCAGCCCGCATCATGTCGCCGCCGTTTTCGAGCACGACATCGGCATCCGATTCAACGGCAAGGAGCGGCTCGACGTGGAGGAATACTGCATCAGTGAAGGCTGGATCAAGGTGCCCGCGGGCAAGACGCTGGATCGCAAGGGGAAGCCGCTGCTCATCAAGCTGAAGGGCAAGGTCGAGGCCTTCTACCGATAGCTCGACCTCGGCCGCTACGGCTTCTCGGAGGCGTCGAAGTCCAGTTCGACCTTCGCCCCGTTGGGGTCGTGGCAGAACAGCTGCCAGGTGCCCGCGCCCGCCTGCTGCCGCAGCTCGTACTTCGTGCCGCTCAGGTCGAAGCGGGCCTTCACGGCGCGCAGGTCGCGTGCGGTGAAAGCCATGTGGTCGATGACGCCGGTGCGCTGCGCCGGCACCGGTCTGTCGAAGTACAGGTGCAGCACCGCCTGCGGCCCCTCGCCGTAGAGCCACGCGCCCGGAAAGCCGAGGTCCGGGCGATGGCCGACGGTGAGGCCGAGCAGGCCCGTGTAGAAGTCCAGCGTCTTCTTCTCGTCCTCGGCCGTGACGGTGAAGTGGTTCATCCCGACGATCATTTCGCTTGCTCCTTGTTCATGGCACCAGCACCAGCGCGCCGATGGTGGCGCGCGATTCGAGCCGCGCGTGCGCCTCTGCCGCGGCGTTCAGCGAATAGCGCTCGATCGGCGGCGCCTTGATCGTGCCGTCTGCGAGCGCGTCCCAGACCCGCTGCGCGCGTTCCGCCAGCTGCGCGTTGGTCGCCACGTAGTCGAACACCACAGGCCGCGAAAAGCTCAGCGACTTGGCGACGAGCGCGTCGGCCGGCAGCGGCGCCAGCGGCCCGCTGGCCTGGCCGAGGCTGATCCAGTGGCCGCGGCGCGCGAGCGCGGCGAGGTTCTCCTCGCGGGCCGCATCGCCCAGGCCGTCGATCACCACGTCGGCGCCGCCGCAGGCGCGCTGCACGGCATCGGCGAAACGGTAGTCGCGCGTCACGATCACATGTTCGCAGCCGTGTTCGCGCGCCACGCGCGCCTTCTCTTCGCTCGATACCGTGCCCAGCACGACCGCGTCGAGCCGGCGCGCCCAGGAACAGATCAGCAGGCCCACGCCGCCGGCTGCCGCATGGACCAGCAGCCGCGTGCCGCGCTGCACGCGCCCGAGGTCGCGCAGCAGGTAGTCGGCAGTGATGCCCTTGAGCAGCAGCGCGGCGGCGACATCGTCCTCGACCGCCGCCGGCAGCCGCACGACCCAGTCGGCCGGCACGCAGCGCAGGTCGCAGTAGGCGCCCGGCACCGGCCCGAGATAGGCGACGCGGTCGCCGGGAAGCAGGCCGCTGACCTGCGGCCCGGCATCGAGCACGCTGCCCGCGGCCTCCATGCCGGGCACGCCGGGAAGCGCAAGCATGGACGGCATCCAGCCGCGCCGCAGGTACACGTCGATGAAGTTGACGCCGATGGCGCGCTGGCGGATGCGCACCTCGCCCGCGCGCGGCGCCGGCGCCTCGGCCTCTTGCGGGCGCAGCTCCTCGGGCCCGCCGTAGCGTTCGACGGCGATTCGGCGCGCGGGCATGGCCAGGGCGTGCGGGACCGCGGCGGCGTGGCCGGCCGGGCGCAGATCGCTGCCTTGCTGCAAGTGCCTGCGCAGGTTCTCGAAGCCGGCCTCGTACACACCCTGGGCCACCATGTCGCGCAGCTCGCGCTCCTTGCCCGGCGGCGTCGCGAAGGTCGACTCCCAATGCCAGAAGGTGCGGTTGCCGTCGGTCACCGGCTTGAGCGTGACGGTGGCCACGTAGCGCTGCAGCGGCACCGTCGCCTCGACGATGCAGTAGGTGCTCTTGTGTTCGGCATCCGACAGCGTCAGCAGCTGCTCGCGGATGCGGTTGCCGTCGCGCAGCGTGAAGCTGCGCACGCAGCCGACCTGGTCGCTGCGCTCGCCGCCTTCGATTCGGCTGGCCTCCACCACCTCGTGCCACGCTTCATGGCTGTTGAAGTCGCGCAGCACGGCCCAGACGCGCTCGATCGGCGCGTCGATGATGGTCGAGCGCACGACCTTTTGAAGCATCAGGACTCCCGCCGGGCCGCCCCAAGGGAGGCCTGCGCCCCCTCGGGGGGCAGCGAATACACGAAGTGATGAGCGTGGGGGCCCATCAGCGTCCGCCGAAGTGGCGCTTCAGTGCGTCGAAGCCGCCCTGGAACACGCCGCCGCCGATCGACTCGGTCAGCTCGCGCTCGCGGCCTTCGTCGCATTCGAACTCTGCGCTCCACTCGGCGAAGCAGCGCGCGCCGTCGGTCACCGGCGTGAGCTTGAGCGTGGAGGTGTAGTTCGTCACGCCCATCGGGCTTTCGAGCATCTCGTAGGTGCAGCTGTATTCGTAGTCCGACAGCGCCAAGAGCTTCTCGCGGATCATTCCGCCATCGCGCAAATGAAAGTGACGAATGCAGCCGACGCGGTCGCCCGGCTGGTTGTTCTCGATCCGGCTGTCCGCGATCAGCGGATGCCATTGCGGCAGGCCGTTGAAGTCGCGGATGCGCGACCACACGCTGTCGGCGCTGGCGTCGATCACGCTGGAGACGTACACCTGCACCATGCGTTATTCCTTCGCCTTGGGCCCGCTCGACGGCAACGCCGCTTGCGCGCCGCTGACATCTCCCACCAGGCGCTGGATATCACCGCCCTCGATGCCGATCTCGCGCAGCAATTGATCCACCAGCGGCGCCTGCGCGCGAAAACGCAGCGCGGAGTTGACCAGCCCGTCGGCAAAGCCGCCGCCCTCGCCGTTCTGCCCGCCGCCCGACGAGCCACCCAGGCCATCGACATGCAGGATCTTGATGCCCTCGATGCGCTCCATCGGTTTCACCGACTCGCGGATGATCGCCTCGGCCTTCTCGACCAGCTTCATGCGAAGCGCCGACATGCGCGCGTCGGGCGACAGCATGTTGTGCGCCTCGTTCATCAGGCGCGCCGCCTCGGCCTCGATCTCGGCCCGCACGCGCATCGCCATCGACTTGATCTTCTCGGCATCGGCGTCGGCCTCGGCCTGGGCGCGCACCGCGGCGCCGCGGTCGGCGCTGGCGTCCTTCTCGGCCTGCGCCGCGGAAGTGAGGCGCAGGGCGTCGCGTTCGGCGACCTGCGCCGCGCCGATGAGCTCGATGGCCTTCTTGCGTTCGGCCGTTTCGACCTCGCGCGCCGTGAACACCTTCTCCTCGGCCGACACCGCCAGTGCACGGGCGGTCTCGGCCTCGGCCTGGGCCTCGCTCTGCGCCTTGCTCTCGCGCGCGACCGCGATGGAGCGCTGCTGCTCGGCGAGTTCGAGCGACATGCGGCGTTCGATCTCGGCGCTCTGGATCGCACGCTCCTTGGCGATGCGCTCTTCCTCGATGGTCTGCTCGGCGCGGATGCGTGCCGCGTCGATGCTCTGCTTGGCGGTGATCTGCGCGCCCTCGGCGGCCTGTTCGCGCTGGGCGCGTTCGGTGGCGACCTCGGCACGCTGGCGGGCGCGCGCGATCTCGACCTCGCGCTGCTGGGTCAGCCGCGCGTACTCGCCTTCGCGGTCGATCTCCAGCGAGAGCTTCTCCGCCTCGAGGTTCTTGTTGCGGATCGCGATCAGCGTGTCCTGCTCGACGTCGTTGCGCTGCTTCTTGCGGTGCTCGATCTGCTCGGTCAGGCGCGTCAGGCCCTCGGCGTCGAAGGCGTTGCTCGGGTTGAAGAATTCCATGCCGGTCTGGTCGAGCTGCGTCAGCGAGGCGGCTTCGAGTTCGAGGCCGTTCTTGGTCAGGTCCTCGGCCACGGCCTCGCGCACGCGCCTGACGTAGGCGCCGCGCTTCTCGTGCAGTTCCTCCATCGTCATCTCGGCGGCAGCGGTGCGCAGCGCGTCGACGAACTTGCCTTCGACCAGCTCCTTCAGCTGGTCCGGCTCCATCGTCCGCAGGCCCAGCGTCTGGGCGGCCGCCGCCACCGCATCGGCGCTGGTGGCCACGCGCACATAGAACTCGGCGATCACGTCGACGCGCATGCGGTCCTTGGTGATCAGCGCCTTGTCGCGGCCGCGGCTCACTTCCAGGCGCAGGGTGTTCATGTTGACCGGGATCACGTCGTGCACGATCGGCAGCACGAAGGCGCCGCCGTCGAGCACCACCTTCTGGCCGCCGAGGCCGGTGCGCACGAAGGCGCGCTCCTTGGAGCTGCGCAGGTACAGCCAGTGGAGCAGCCAGACCGCGATCGCGACCACAATCGCGACGACGATCAGCCCCAGGATGAAATTGCCGAATTGAGCGCCTGACATGGATGTCGTCTCCTGTTATCTCGTGATCTGAACGAAGCGCCGCGTCGTTTCGGTGAGCGCCGTCTCGACCGGCAGGCGCTCCATCGAACTCGCGCCATAGAAGCCGTGGCAAGCGGGGCACTGGGACAGCACGTGCTGTGCATCCTCGGGCGTTGCGATCGGGCCGCCATGGCACAGCACGATCGCTTCGGGGTTCACCGCGTGCACCGCCGCGGCCCAGAGGTTGATGCGCTCCACGCAGTCGTCCAGCGTGAGTGCCGTTTCCGCGCCGATCGACCCGCCGGTGGTGAGCCCCAGATGGCACACGACGATGTCCGCGCCGGCCGCGGCCATCGCGCGCGCGTCGACCTCGCTGAACACGTAGGGCGTGGTCAGCAGATCGAGTGCGCGGGCGCGTTGGATCATCTCGACCTCGAGCGCGTAGCCCATGCCGGTCTCTTCGAGATTCGCGCGGAAGGTGCCGTCGATCAGCCCGACGGTCGGGAAGTTCTGCACGCCCGAGAAGCCGAGGCCGATCAGCCGTTGCAGGAATTCCTCCGGGATCATGAACGGATCGGTGCCGTTGACGCCCGCCAGCACCGGCGTGTTCTTCACCACCGGCAGCACCTCGCGGGCCATCTCGCAGACGATCTCGTTCGCGTTGCCGTAGGCCAGCAGGCCTGCGAGCGAGCCGCGTCCCGCCATGCGGTAGCGGCCCGAGTTGTAGATCACGATCAGGTCGATGCCGCCGGCCTCCTCGCACTTGGCCGACAGACCGGTGCCGGCGCCGCCGCCGATGATCGGCCGGCCGGCGGCGATCTTGGCGCGGAAGCGTTCGAGCAGTGTGGTTCTGGCGATGCGGGGCATGGTCGGGTCGTGTGTGAGATCAGGCGCGCCGTGCGCCGGCCGTAGGTCTGGACACCTCGTGCCATGCGCTGACCAGCGCCTCGGCAAAGGCCTCGTCGTTGATGTGCAGGGGCAGCCGCTGCAGCTTGCGTTCGGCGCCGCTTCGGAATCCCTTCTCGATGGCGTCGAACAATGCTCGATCGGCCTCGGGGTCGTGGAAAGGCTGACCGGGCCGGTCGATCGCGGAGACGCCGCTTTCGGGAATCAGGAAGCGCACCGGCCCGCGCATCGCGTTGAGCTTGGCGGCGATGAACTCGCCGATCGCGCGGCATTCCTCGGCCGTGGTCCGCATCAGCGTCACGGTCGGGTTGTGGCGGTACAGCTTGCGTGCGCGGAAGCGCTCGGGCACCGCGTCCCAGGCGCCGAAGTTCACCATGTCGAGTGCTCCGCAGGAGCCGACATAGGGCAGCGCGTGGCGCGCGAAAGCGTCCATGCGCGTGGGGCCGGCCGAGAGCACGCCGCCTGCGATCTCGTCCGCGATCTCGGTCGTCGAGACGTCGATCACGCCGGCGAGCAGGCCCGAGTCGGCGAGCTTCTCCATCGACTGGCCGCCGACGCCGGTGGCATGGAACACGAGGCAGTCGTAGCTGTCCTCCAGGCGCTTGGCGACCGCCTGCACGCAGGGCGTCGTCACGCCGAACATCGTGAGCCCGATCGCCGGCTTGCTGACGGCCGACCGGACCGGCGGGTGGGCGATCATGCCGGCCAGCGCGTTCGCGGCGTTGGCGAGCACGCATTCGCTGATGCGATGGATGCCCTGCACGTCGGTGACCGAGTACATCATGCAGATGTCGCTCGGGCCCACGTAGGGCCGCGTGTCGCCGCTGGCCATGGTCGAGACCATCATCTTCGGCACGCCGATCGGCAGCGCGCGCATGCCCTGCGTGGCCATCGAGGTGTTGCCGGAGCCGCCGGCGGAGATGATGCCGCCGAGGTCGCGCCGCGTCTGTACGAAGGCCTCGAAGGCGAGCGCCATCGCGGCCGTCGCGCTGCCGCGGTCGTTGCTGAAGACGGCCGATTCGCCCTGCGGGTGATGGCGCGCGACCTCGCGCGGAGGCACGCTGGCCGGCGAGGTCCGGCCGGAGGTCGAGAGATCGACCGTGACCACGCGCAGGCCCGCGCGCTCCAGGCATTGGCGCAGGAACAGCAACTCGCGGCCCTTGGTGTCGAAGGTGCCGGCGACGTAGGCCGCGCGAACGCTGCTGGCGGCTACGGGCAGGTCGAAGACCCGCGGCGATGCGGCCGCAGGCGGCGCAGGCGGTGCCGGCGCGACGTCCGATGCAGCGGCGGCCCGCGCGATGTCGACCACCGGCGCGGCCGTGCCCCCGGCATTCCAGCGCGTGAAGCCGCGCACCCGGCTCGGCGCGAGATCGTCGAGCGAAGGCGCGCCCTCGCCATGCGCGCGGCGCACCGTGAACACCTGCGTGGGTGCGGGCTGCTCGATGCGGGCGGCCTCGGCTTCTTCATCGTGGCCGTTCGAGCGCACGCCGAGCAGGCGCTCCTGCAGCTCGCGATCGCCGGCGAGCTGTGCGGTGGGCATCTGCTGCGCGATGCGGCCGTTGACCATCACGCCGATGCGGTCGGCCACCGAGATCGCCACGCCGAGGTTCTGCTCGATCAGGAGCACCGCGATCTTGCCCTCCGTCGCCAGGTCGCGCAGCGCCTGCGCCACCTGCTCGACGATCACCGGCGCCAGGCCCTCGGTGGGCTCGTCCATCACCAGCAGCTTGGGGTCCAGCAGCAGCGCGCGCCCGATCGCGAGCATCTGCTGCTCGCCGCCGGAGAGCTGCGCGCCGCCATGGTCGCGCCGTTCCGCGAGGCGCGGGAACATGGTGTAGATGCGGTCGACCTCGCGCCGCCGCACGGCGACCAGGCGCAGCGTCTCGTCGACCGAGAGCGAGGGCCACACGCGGCGTCCCTGCGGCACGTAGGCGATGCCGCGCTTCGTGATCTCGTTCGGCGCCAGCCCGAGGATCTCCTCGCCCGCGAGCCGGATGCTGCCGCGTGCCGGCACGAGGCCGGTGAGCGCGTTGCACAGCGTGGTCTTGCCCATGCCGTTGCGCCCGACGATGCCGAGCACGCCGCGTTCGAGCGTCAGGCTCACGCCCTGCAGCGCATGGGCGCGGCCATAGAAGACGTCGAGGCCGTCGATCGCGAGCACCGGCGCGCCGCTCGTCGTGCCGTCGCGGTTGGGCCGGAACCAGGCCATCAGTGCCGGCTCCCCATGTAGATCGCCTGCACCTGCGCGTCGTTCTCGATCTCCTGCGGGCTGCCGGTGCGAAGCTCGCGCCCGTTGTGCATCACGGTGACCCGGTCGACCACGCGCAAGGCGATGTCGAGGTCGTGCTCGATCAGGACGAAGCTCATGTGCGCAGGCAGCGAGCGCAGCAGCGCGACGAGTTCGCGGCGTTCGGCCGGCGACAGGCCGGCGGCCGGCTCGTCGAACAGGATGAGGCGCGGCGCGCCGGCCAGCGCCATGCCGATCTCCAACTGGCGCTGCTGGCCGTGGGCCAGGTTGGCGACCCGTTCCTCGGCGATGTGGGCCAGGCGCGAGCGTTCGAGCAGGTCCTCGGTCGCAAGCATCGACGCGTCGCTCGCGCGCGGCCGCCAGCAGCTGAAGCGGCCGTTGGCGACGCCGCGCACCGCGAGGAACAGGTTGTCGCGCACCGTCAGCTCGCGAAACAGCAGCGAGGACTGGTAGGTGCGCCGCAAGCCCTTGCGGATGCGCTCGTAGGGCGGCAGCTCGGTGATGTCCTCGCCGAAAAAATGGATCCGCCCCGCAGTGGGCGGGAAGTCGCCGGTGATGGCATTGAAGAGCGTGGTCTTGCCGGCGCCATTGGAGCCGAGCACCGCGTACTTCTGCCCCGCGGCGACCGCGAGCGACACGTCGTCCACCGCCCGCAGCGCGCCGAAGGTGCGCGTAACGCCGGCCAACACCAGCGCGTCGCTGGACGCGAGCGGTGCGGGCGGCCTGGCGATGGACGTGACGGAAGCCACCGGCGCCTTTCGCTCAGGGGCAGGCCGGCACGTCGCGCGAGCCGATCTGGAACTCTTCCTTCTTCATGCCCAGCAACTGCTCGACGTTGTCGACCTTGCTGTGCACCTTGTTGAAGAGATTGCCTTTCGAGTCCTTCACGACTTCGGTGACGAAGGTGGTGCCGATGGCCTGGCGGTTGGCGTCGAGCTTGACGTCGCCGTTCGGCGTCTTCAGCGTCATCTTCGACAGCGTTTCGCGGAACTTGGCCTGGTTGTTGGACAGGTCGCCCTTGACCGCGTCCAACCCGTCCAGTGCCGCCTTCATGTTGACGTAGTAGACGTAGGCGAACAGGCTCGGGCTCGGGTAGCCGCCGGCCGAGACGGGATAGTTCTTCTGGTAGTCGGCGACGAAGGCCTTCCAGTCCGCGCCGTCGTAGGCGTCGGCCAGCGGTCCGGCCGACAGCGTGCCGATCAGCGAGTCGCGGCGCTTGCCCTTGTAGTTCAGGATGTCCTGGCTGACGGTGATCGAGCCGCCGAGGATCGGCTTGTCGCCGCCCGCGTTCTCGTACTGGGTCAGGAAGTTGACCGCATCGGCGCCGCCGAGAACCACCAGCAGCGCGTCGACGTCCTTCGGGATCTTCGCGATCACCGACGAGTAGTCCTTGCCGCCCAGCGGCACCCAGGCCTTCTCGGGCACCTTGCCGCCGGCCTTGCAGTACTCGGCCATGAAGCCCTGCACCTGGGAGTAGGGGAAGGCGTAGTCCTCGGCGATCACCATCGTGCGCTTGTAGCCCTTAGCCAGCGCCGCCTTGCCGAGGCCCATCATCCACTGCGCGCCCTCGGTGTTGAAGCGGAAGAAGTTCGGGCTCGGGTTGACCAGCGTGGTCGCCTGCGCGCCGGAGGCGCCGTTGATGAAGGTCACCTGCGGCTGGGTCTTGGAATAGTCCTTGACCGCGATGCCTTCGCCGCCCGACAGCGGGCCGACCATGATGTCGACCTTGTCCTGCTCCACCAGCTTGCGCGTGGCGTTGACCGCGACGTCGGGCTTGGCGTCGGAACTGGCCTTGATGAGCTCGATCTTGCGGCCGGCCACCGTGCCGCCGCGCTGCTTGACCGCCAGCTCAGCGCCGCGCATGCCGTCCGCGCCGCCGGCCGCGAACGGCCCCTCGAGCGTGGCCAGGAGGCCGATCTTCACCGGCTGGCCCTGCTGCGCCCACGCGCCGCCGGCCAGCGCCGCCGCGGCGGCCGCACCCAACATCGAACGAACCCAGAGTCGCTTGTTCAAGTTCACGGTTGTCTCCTTTGGTTGGAAGTCAAGCCTGGCCTCGGGCCGAAGCGCGCGCGCAGCATCGCCCACAGTCCGAGCAGGCCGTCGGGGGAAAAAAGCACGATGGCGAGGAACACGCCGCCGATCACGAGGTTGAAGCGCTCGCGGTCGATCAGGTCGATGGCGAAGGTCTGCAGGAGCACGAAGACCAGCGCGCCGAGGAAGGCGCCGATCGGGTGCCGCATGCCGCCGAGCACCGCGATCACCAGGATGTTGATCAGCCAGGAGGTGCCGACCGATCCCGGTGAGATCAGCGCGTTGTACCAGGCCAGCAGGACGCCGCCGACCGCTGCGATCGCGCCGGCCAGCGCATAGGCGGCCACGCGGTGCGCGACGACGTGGAAGCCGAGCGCGCGCATGCGCCGCGGGTTGTCGCGGATGCCTTGCAGGGCGATGCCGAAGGGCGTGCGCACCACCCAGCGCACGAGCAGGTAGCCGCCGAGCGACCAGGCCAGCGCGAGGAAGTAGAAGGGCAGCGGGTCGCGCCAGGCGATGCCGAGAACGGTCGGCGCCTTCAGTTCGCGCAGGCCCTGGAAGCCGTTGAAGAGGCTGTAGTTCTGCAGCACCAGGTAGTAGAAGGCGACGCCGATCGCCAGCGTGATCATGATGGTGTAGATGCCCTCGGTGCGTACCGACAGCCAGCCGATCAGGGTGGCCGCGATGGTCGCGATGAGGAGCGCGAAGGGCACCGCGGCCCACCAAGGCCAGCCGAGGCTGATGTCGGCGCTGCTGCTGGTGCCGAGCACCGCGAGCGCGTAGCCGGCGATGCCGGCCACCGTCATCTGCGCCAGCGACACCATGCCGCCGTAGCCGGCGAGGAAGGTGAGGGACAGCGCGATCAGCCCGAGCACCAGCGCCTGCGCGGCAACCTGGAAGGTGAGGAAGGGCGAGGCGACGAAGGGGAGCAGCACCAGGGCGGCGAGCACGATGACGTGGTGCGGGCCGACATAGGCGCGCAGCGAATCGATCCACCGCGGTGGGGGCTGTGAAGGCGCAGTTCGGTGAGGTGCGACAGGGACGGTACGCAGCGCTGTCGCCGTCGCGCCACCGCGCACATTCATCGCCCTTCGCCACCGCGCGGCGCTCACGATGCGGGCCCCTCGTCGCAGGAGTACCTGCGCCGGTCCCCCGAGGGGACATTCGCTTGCTTGGGGCGGCCCGGCGCGGCGCTCATGAGGCCCTCCCCATGATCCCGCGTGGCCGGAAGGCAAGCACGAGGATCAGGATGCCGAAGGTGAAGACCACGCTGTAGGTCGGCGCGTAGGCGAGGCCGTAGGTTTCCGCGAGTCCGAGGATCACCGCGCCGATGGCGGCGCCGACCACGCTGCCCATGCCGCCGACGATCACCACGATCAGCGAGGCGAGCAGCAGCCGGATGTCCTCGCCCGGCACCATCGACAGCTCGACCGCGCCGATCACGCCGCCGAAGCCGGCCAGCCCGGCGCCGAGCATGAAGGTGATCGCGAACACGCGGTTCACGTTGACGCCGGCGGCGGCGAGCATGGCGCGGTCGTCGACGCCGGCGCGGATCATCGCGCCGACCCGCGTGCGGTTGAGCAGCCACCACAGCCCGAAGCCGATCAGCAGCCCGAAGCCGAGCAGGCTGAGCCGGTAGGCGGAATACGCGCGGATCAGGGGGATGTCGCGGATCGGCCCCTGCAGCCAGGCCGGCGCTTCGAGCTGGTGCACCTGGCCGGTGAAGATCCAGAGCAGCACGTCGGCGATCACGATCGACAGGCCGATCGTCACCAGCGTCTGGCGCAGCTCCTCGCCCTGCATGTGGCGCAGGATCAGCCACTGGATCAGGAGCCCGGCGATCGCCGCCGCGGCGAAGCCGGCCGCCACCGCGAGAATCCACCACCCGGTGTGATTGGCGACCACGTAGCCCACATAGCCGCCCAGCAGGTACAGCGAGCCGTGCGCGAGGTTGACGTTGCGCATCAGCCCGAAGACCAGCGTGAAGCCGCTGGCGACGATGAAGTAGAGCGAGGCGAGCGTGACGCCGTTGAGTAGCGTGACGAGGTAGAGGCGCGCGTTGTCGACGAGCGCCCAGAGCGAGAACGCGAGGATCGGGCCGCCCACCAGCAGCCAGAGCAGCCATCGATTCCTGCGGCTCATGCAGCCCGCTCCCATGCCCGCTGCGACGCGATCTCCGGCGCCTTGGCGAACTCGCCGTCCTTCATCACCGCGAGGATGCGTTTCGGGTCGCGCAGGATGGCGAGGTTGGCTAGCGGGTCGCCGTCGACCAGCAGCAGGTCGGCCAGGTAGCCGTCCTGGATGGCGCCGAGCTCGTGGCCGCGCATCATGATCTGGCCGCCGTAGACGGTGGCCGAGCGGATCGCCTCGGCCGGCGTGAAGCCCAGGTACCTGACGAAGAACTCCAGGTCGCGCGCGTTCTGGCAGTGCGGCGTGAAGGCGAAGCCGTAGTCGCCGCCGGGCAGCACGCGCACCCCGCGCCGATGCATGGCCTTGAGCGATTCGAGCGCCGCGTCCCATTCGATCTGGTAGCCCATCGCAACCGCCTTGTCGTGCGTGATGCCGTAGGGCTCGGCCTCGTGCAGCATCGCGTAGAGGATCGCGATGCCCGGCGCGACGAAGACGCGATCCTTCGCGGCCTCGAGCATGTCGAGCGTCTCCTCGTCGGTGAAGCTCGCGTGGTAGATCACGTCGATGCCGTGGCGCAGCGCCTGCTTGACCGATTCCGCCGAGCGTGCGTGCGCGGTGCCGCGCTTGCCGCGCACGCGCACCTCGCGCATGGCCGCTTCCACTTCTTCGTCGCTCATCCAGGTGGTTTCGGCCGGCGAGTCGGGCGTGAAGTTGTCGCCCGAGAGATTGAGCTTGATCGAGTCGACGCCGTACTTGAGGAACATGCGCACCACCTTGCGCATCTCGTCGGCCGAGTTCACGTTCACGCCGAAGCTGAACTCGGGGAAGGGCAGGTGCGGCAAGGTCTCGTCGCCCAGGCCGCCGGGCACCGTGATCTCTTGGCTCGCGGCCAGGTAGCGCGGCCCGGGAATCTGGCCGGCGTTGATGGCGTTGCGGATCACCACGTCCAGCCGCGGCTTGGCGCAGGCCGCGCCGACGCAGGAGGTGAAGCCGGCCTCCAGATAGCGCTTCGCGACCTTGGCGCACCACAGCACGTGTTCCTCCAGCGGCATGCGCTGGATTGCGGAAAGCGTGGCCGCGTCGTTCCACGAGAAGTGCGTGTGGGCCTCGCACATCCCGGGCATCAGCGTGGCGCCGGCGCCGTCGACCACCATGGCGCCGCCGGGCGCGATCGGCGCCGTGCTGCGGCCGACCTGGCGGATGCGGTTGCCGCGCACCAGCACGCTGCCGGTGTACGGGTTCTGGCCCGTGCCGTCGAGGATGCGGACGTTGGTGAAGACAACATCGGCCATCGTGCATCTCCTAGGCTGCCCAGCGCGTCGGCTGGGCGCGCCGCACCGGCGGCGCGCGGTGGAACTCGCCGTCCTTCATCACGGCCAGGATGCGGCTCTTGTCCTGCAGCACCGTGATGTCGGCGAGCGGGTCGCCGTCGATCAGCAGAAGGTCGGCGAGATAGCCTTCGCGGACGTAGCCGAGCACCTTGCCCATGCGCATCATCGGGCCGCCCCAGGCGGTGGCCGACAGGAGCGCCTCCATCGTGCTCATGCCGACGTACTTGACGAAGTACTCCAGATCCTTGGCATTGGTGCCGTGCGGCGTCCACGCGAAGCCGTAGTCGCCACCGGGCAGGATGCGGATGCCGCGCCTGCGCATCGCGCGCATGCTCTCGACCGCGGCCTCGAGCTCGCGGTGGTAGCCCATCTTGCGCGTCACCTCGGGCGTCAGGCCCCATTCGCTCGCGTGATGGCAGGTGTTGATGAGCCAGGCCAGCCCCGGCGCGATGAAGTGCTCGAACTTGTGCTCTTCCAGCATGTCGAGCGCTTCCTCGTCGGTGAAGCTGGCGTGGTAGATCACCTCGATGCCCTGCTTCACGCACTGCTTGATCGACCAGGTGGAGCGCGCATGCGCCGCCACGCGCTTGCCCCAGGCCTTTGCTTCCTGCACGCAGACAGCGATCTCTTCTTCGGTGAACTGGCTCATCTCGCTGGACATGCCGGTGATCGACTCGCCCGAGAGATTGATCTTCAGCGAGTCGACGCCGTACTTGGCGAACATGCGCACGCAGCGCCGCATCTCTTCGGCGCCGCTGACGACCGCGCCGAAGGCGAACTCGGGTTGCGGCAGGTGCGGCTGCGTGGTGTCGCCGAGGCCGCCGGGCACGGTGATCTCCTGGCTGGCGGCCAGGTAGCGCGGGCCGACGATGGTGCCGTCGGCGATCGCATTGCGGATCACCACGTCGAGCCGCGGCTTGGCCGCCGCGGCGCCGACGCAGCTGGTCCAGCCCATGTCGAGGTAGCGCTTCGCGACTTCGGCGCACCACAGGATGTGCTCTTCGGGCGGCATGCGCTGGATGGCGTCGAGGCTGGGCTGGTCGTTCCACGAGAAATGCGTGTGCGCCTCCACCATGCCCGGCATCAGGAAGGCGCCGGCGCCGTCGATCAGCTGCGCGCCCGTCACCGGCGCGGAGCGGGCGCCGTAGCCGGTCGGCACGACGCGTGCGATGCGGTTGCCCTGCACCAGCACGTCGCCGGTGAAGGGGGCCTCGCCGCCGCCGTCGAAGATGCGCACGTTGGTGAACATCACATCGGCCATGCCTATGTCCTCGCTTGGGTTGCCAGGAATTCGCGCAGCTCGCGCTGGCATTCGTCGGGTCGCTCGACCGGCGTCCAGTGGCCGCAGCGCGGCAGCACCACCACGCGCTTGCTGGCCGCGCGGTGCAGCTTGTCGGCCATGGCGCGCACCGCCTGCGGCGGCGCCACGCCGTCCTCGTCGCCGGTCACCAGCAGCACGGGCGCTTCGATGCGCTCCACGGCCGCGGCCTGCGCGCCGGCGAGCGCCTCGCAGCTGCGCGCGTAGGCCTCGCCGTCCTGCCGCATCAGGCTTTCGCGCACGAAGGCGACAGCCACCGGCAGGCGCGCTCGCGTGTCCGCGGAGATCGCCGCCTGCAGCAGCGATTGGGTGATCTCTTGCATGCCGGCTGCGCCCTCGCGCGCCTTCGCCGCGCGCGCCTGCATGGCCGCACGCGCTGCATCGGGCGGCGCGATCAGCGGCCCGAACAGCGCGACGCTCGCAGCCAGCTTCGGATGCGCGGCGGCAATGTGCTGGCAGACGATGGTGCCCATCGAATGGCCGATCCAATGCGCCCGCGCAATCTTCAGGCGCTCGCAGACGGCGAGCAGCGCTTCGACATAGCGCTCGATCGAGAGCGCGCCCTCGGCCCGCTGCGAGCGTCCGCTGCCCGGCAGGTCGACGCGGATCACGCGATGCCGTGCCAGCGCCGGCATCAGCGGCGTGAAGCTGTTCGAGCTGCCGCCCAGGCCGTGCACGCAGACGACGGCGGGGCCCTCGCCTTCTTCTTCCACCGCGATGCGGTCGATCAACTGGAAGGTCATCTATTCGAACCTGTTCTCGATCACGCCCACGCCGTCGATCTCGATGCGCATCAGGTCGCCGGACTTCAGCCACTGCGGCGGCGTCTGGCCCATGCCGACGCCGGCCGGCGTGCCGGTCGCGATCACGTCGCCCGCATGCAGCGTGATGCCGCGCGAGCAGGTCTCGATCAGCGTCGGGATGTCGAAGATCATGTCCTTCGTCAGGCCGTCCTGGCGCAGCGCGCCGTTGACCCAGCCGCGCACGCGCGTCGCGCGGCCGTCGAGCTCGTCGGCGCTCACGATCCACGGCCCCATCGGGCAGAAGCCGTCGAAGCTCTTGCCCAGCTCCCATTGCTGGTGGCGCATCTGCACATCGCGCGCGGTCACGTCGTTGACGATCGTGTAGCCGAACACATGGTCCATCGCCCGCGAGCGCGGGATGTCGCGCCCGCCGCGGCCGATGACCACGGCCAGCTCCGATTCGTAGTCGATCTGCACCGAGGTGGCGGGCGAGGGCAGGCGCACCACGTCGTGCGGCCCGACCACGCATTCCCCCAGCTTGCCGAAGACGATCGGCCACGGATCTTTCTCGGGCATGGACTCGCGGAACACGGTGCTCGCGAGCTCGGTGGCGTGCGCACGGTAGTTGCGGCCGATGCAGAACAGGCTGCGCAGCGGGCGCGGCAGCGGCGCGCGCAGCGTGAGGACCTCGACCGGCAGCCGCGCGCCGGAAGGCTGCGGCAGCGGCTCGTGGCGCGCGAGCGCCTGGATCAGGGGCAGGGCGCCCAGCGATGCGTCGCGCACGGCCAGCGGCGTGGCCTCACGCCCGTCCGGCGAGATCGTGCCCACGTGATCGCGTCCGCCCCAACTCCAGCTGGCCAAGCGCATCGCAGTTGTCTCCGTCTTGTCCCGGGTTCCTGCCGGCGGCGCCGGTGCCTCGAGATCTGGGATTTGCCGTCTATGAGACTTGCGTCTCAAATCGGGACCGGTGCATCATACGTGCCGACCAGAGACCTCCACAAGCGAAGCAAAGCCCTTCGGAACCCGTACAAACCCCATGGCGACACTCAAGCACAAGCTGAGCGAACCCCCGCTGCCGCCCGAGCGCGGCGTCAAGGCGGCGACCTTCAAGCTTCTGCTCGACACCGCGATGGACATCATTCGCCAGAGCGGCCATATCCCTTCGGTCGCCGAGGCTGCGGCGCGCTCGAAGGTGTCGCGCGCCACCGCGTACCGCTACTTTCCGAGCCGCAGCGCACTGGTCACGGCGGTGATCGACAGCTCGCTCGGGCCGGTGCGCAAGCTCGCCTCCGACAACCCGAGCGGCCGCGAGCGGGTGCACGAACTCTTCGTGCAGACCTTTCCGCGCTTCAAGGAGTTCGAGGCGCAGCTGCGCGCGGCCGCGCAGCTGTCGCTGGAGCAGTGGGCGCTCGAGCGCGCCGGGCTGCTGGAGGAGGAGCCCTATCGCCGCGGCCACCGCGTGCGCATCCTCCAGCATGCGATCGAGCCGCTGGCGCCGCAGTTGCGCCCGGCCGTGCGCGACCGGCTGCACCACGCGCTGTCGGTCGTCTACGGCATCGAACCCTATGTGATCCTGAAGGACATCTGGGGCCTGCGCGATCGCGAGGTCGAGCGCACGGCGCTGTGGATGGCCGATGCACTGATCGATGCGGCGCTGCGCGAATCGGAGCAGAAACCCGCGTCGCGCAGGCCGCGGCCGAATGGCGCTCGCGTGCCTGCCGCGGCGAAGCGGCGCTGAACGCGGTCGAAGTTCCGCCAAAATTGGACCTGCGCATGACCGAAGCCGCCGTCCCCGCGCCATCGCCCGCCTGGTTCGACGCGCAGTACAACAACCGCGCGCGCATCCCGGAGCATCCGGCGATCCTCGCGCACTGGGCCGAGGCTTCGGCGCGGGCCTATGAACGGCCGGGCTGGGTGTGCGATCTCGCGTACGGCGACGACGCGAGCGAGCGGCTCGACATCCTCTCGGCGACGCATCCCGGTGCGCCGGTGCTGGTCTACATCCACGGCGGCTACTGGCGCGCGCTGGACAAGCGCGACCAGAGCTTTGTCGCGCCGCCTTTCGCCGATGCGGGTTCGATGGTGGTGCTGCTCGACTATGCGCTGTGCCCGGCAGTGACCGTGGAGCGCATCGTGCTGCAACTGGTCGGAGCCCTGGCATGGGTGCATCGGCATGCGGCGTCGCATGGGGGCGATCCGCGGCGCATCGTGGTGGCCGGCCATTCCGCTGGCGGCCACCTGGCGACGATGCTGCTGGCCTGCGACTGGAGGGCCGTCTCGCCAGACTTGCCGGCGGACCTCGTGAAGTCGGCGCTGTCCATCTCGGGCATCTACGAGCTCGAGCCGCTGCGGCATGCGCCCTTCCTGGCGGCGGATCTCGGCCTGACAGCCGCGTCGGCGTTGCGGCTCAGCCCCGCCTTCATGCCGGCGCCGCAGCGCGGATCGCTGGCGACGGTGGTCGGCGGCAACGAAAGTGAGGAGTTCCTGCGGCAGGCCGACCTGATCGCGCAGGCCTGGGGAGCGCGCGTTGTCGCCGCGGAACGCATTGCAAAGCGCAACCACATGGACGTGCTCAACGAGCTTGCCGACCCGCGTTCGACCACGTACCGGCTGGCCTTGCAACTGCTGGGGCTGCTCAGTCCTCCACGAACGCCTCTTCCCGCTTCGCCTTGATCGAAGGCAGGAGCACGATGCCCAGCAGCGCCAGCGCTGCCGCCAGCAGCCCGGCCGACAACGGCCGCGAGACGAACACGCTCCAGGTTCCGCGCGACAGCAGCAGCGCGCGACGCAGGTTCTCTTCCATCATCGGCCCAAGGATGAAGCCCAGCAGCAGCGGCGCCGGCTCGGTCTTCAGCTTGAGGAAGAGGTAGCCGATGAAGCCGAAGATCGCGACCATCCAGACGTCGAAGGTGTTGTTGTTGGTCGAATACACGCCGATCGCGCAGAACAGAACGATGGCCGGGAACAGGAACTTGTAGGGCACGGTCAGGAGCTTGATCCACATCCCGATCAGCGGCAGGTTCAGGATGATGAGCATCGCGTTGCCGATCCACATCGAGGCGATCAGGCCCCAGAACAGCTCGGGGTTGCTGGTCATGACCTGCGGGCCGGGCTGGATGTTGTGGATGGTCATCGCGCCGACCATCAGCGCCATCACGGCATTGGGCGGGATGCCGAGCGTCAGCAGCGGGATGAACGAAGTCTGCGCGCCGGCATTGTTGGCCGATTCGGGCGACGCGACGCCGCGGATGTTGCCCTTGCCGAAGGCGATCTCGCCGGGGCGCATCTTGATCTTCTTCTCGAGCGCATAGGCCGCGAAGGCCGCCAGCAGCGCGCCGCCGCCCGGCAGGATGCCCAGCGCCGAGCCCAGCGTGGTGCCCCGCAGCACCGCGGGCGCCATGTTCTTGAAGTCTTCTCTGGTCGGCCACAGGCCCTTGACCTTGGAGGTGAACACTTCGCGCTCGTCGTCGGGCTGCGAGAGGTTGCCGATGATCTCGCCATAGCCGAACACGCCCATGGCGATCACCACGAAGCCGATGCCGTCGGTGAGCTCGGGGATGTCGAAGCTGTAGCGCGCCACGCCCGAATTGACGTCGGTGCCGACGATGCCGAGCAGGAGGCCCAGCACGATCATCGCGACCGCCTTGAGCAGCGAGCCCGAGGCCAGCACCACGGCGCCGATCAGGCCCAGCACCATCAGCGAGAAGTACTCGGCCGGGCCGAACTTGAAGGCCAGCTCGGTCAAGGGCGGCGCGAAGGCCGCGAGGATCAGCGTGCCGACGCAACCAGCGAAGAAGGAGCCCAGGCCCGCGGCCGCCAGCGCCGGGCCCGCACGGCCCTGCCGCGCCATCTGGTAGCCGTCGATGCAGGTCACGACCGAGGACGATTCGCCCGGCAGGTTGACCAGGATCGCGGTGGTCGAGCCGCCGTACTGCGCGCCGTAGTAGATGCCGGCCAGCATGATCAGCGCCGACACCGGCGGCAGCGCGTAGGTGGCGGGCAGCAGCATCGCGATGGTGGCGACCGGGCCGATGCCGGGCAAGACGCCGATCAGCGTGCCCAGGATGCAACCCACCAGGCAGTACAGCAAGTTGGTGAAGGTGAAGGCGACGCCGAAGCCGGTCGCGAGGTTGTGAATCAGGTCCATGGTGCGCCGTCCTCAGCCCGAAATGAACGTGGGCCAGACCTGGATCTGCAGCTTGAGCGCCCAGATGAAGGCCACATAGCTGCCGGCCGCCAGGATGGTCGAGAGAATCAGCACGTCGCGCAGCTTGAAATGCGCGCCGGCCAGGCTGGAGATGATGGTCAGCGCGTAGATCGCGAGGATCATTCCCATCGCCGGCAGCCCGATGCTGGGCAGGCCGCCCAAGAGCACGCCGAAGGCGAGGTTGGCGCCGAGCACGAAGGCGAGCGGCTTCCAGGCCCACTTGCCGATCTTGTCGCCGTCGTTGGTCTCGACCACCAGAGCCTGGAACATGATCGCGGCACCCAGGATCGCCAGCAGGATTCCCAGCATGAGGGGGAAGTAGCCGGGCCCCATGCGGGCCCCGTCGCCGATGTTGTAGGTGGTGGCGCCGATGGCGAAGGCCCCGCCCACTGCGGTGAACATGACTCCAGAATAGAAGTCAGCCTGACTCTTGATGCGCATTGTCTCGACCCTCGTTGATGTGCACCCGAGGGTCGTCGCCCGTGCCTGACCGCTTGCTGACGCGCACTGTACGGACTTCCACGTACCAGCCAGGCCTCTGTTGACGCCGCAACGAAAAAAGGCTCCCGAAGGAGCCTTTTCATCGACGCTGTGAAGCGTGAACTGTGTGCTTAGTAGCCGCCGCGACCGCCGCCGCCGCCGCCGTAGCCGCCACCGCCGCTGCGATTGCCGCCACCGCCGCCGCCGCCGTAACCGCCGCCGCCGCCACCACCGTAGCCGCCACCGCCGCCGCTGCGGCCACCGCCGCCGCCGAAGCCGCCGGGCGAACGGGGCTCCATCGGACGGGCTTCATTAACGGTCAGGCTGCGGCCTTCGAGGGATTGGCCGTTCAGGCCTTCGATAGCTGCGAGTGCTTCTGCATCGCTGCTCATTTCGACAAAGCCGAAGCCCTTGGAGCGACCGCTGTCGCGTTCCATCATGACCTTGGCACTGGCGACCGAACCGTACTGGCCGAAAGCCTGTTCGAGTGTGTCGTCGCGCACGGAGTAGGCGAGGTTGCCCACGTAAAGTTTCTTGCCCATGGAGGGACTCCTATTCAAACCAACAAAACAAAGCGATGGAGTCCCTGTATCACAACAAACTAAAGCAGCGCTGTGGCGCGAAACTGACCGATCACCGAATCACGTCTGCGGCACGAAAACGGCCGAGACGCTTGGGTATTGTCGTTCACTATTAGGAATTTGTCAGAAATGCTTTTTGTAAGGGTTAACGCGGCCTTCGCAGCGGATCCAGCAGGCCCTTCAACCCGTTGTGGTCGATCTCATGCATCAGCGCCAGCAGGCGGCCGATTTCGCCCTTGGGAAAGCCCTCTCGCGCGAACCACTGGAGGTAGTTGCCGGGCAGGTCGGCGATCACGCAGCCCTTGTGCTTGCCGAAGGGCATTTCCAACCTGACCAGGCGTTCGAGGTCATCGGGTGACATGCTGGCTATGCTCCTTCACTCGTCTTCAACTTCCTCATTCATGCCATTCAGCTCTCTGGGCCTCGATCCTGCCATGGCGCGCGCCGCGGCCGACAAGGGTTATGCCATGCCCACCGCGATCCAGGCCGCGGCCATTGCGCCGATCTTGCAGGGCCGCGACATCCTGGGCGCGGCCCAGACCGGTTCCGGCAAGACGGCCGCCTTCTCGCTGCCGCTGCTGCAGCGGCTGGCGGGCGAGCGCCCGGACGCGCCGCGCCGGCTGCGGGCGCTGATCCTGGTGCCGACGCGCGAGCTCGCGGCGCAGGTCGGCGAGTCGATGCGCGGCCTGGCACGGCATCTGCCCGCGCCGATCAAGATCGCCGTCGCGTTCGGCGGTGTCTCCATCAATCCCCAGATGATGGCGCTGCGCGGCGGCGCCGACGTCATGGTCGCCACGCCGGGCCGGCTGCTGGACCTGGTCGACCATCGCGCGCTCAGGCTGTCCTCGGTGTCCATGCTGGTGCTCGACGAGGCCGACCGGCTGTTCGATCTCGGCTTTGCCGAGGAGCTCGGGCGCATCCTCGCGCTCTTGCCGGCGCAGCGCCAGAACCTGCTGTTCTCGGCCACTTTCCCGGCCGCGGTGCGCTCGCTGGCCGAGGGCCTGCTGCGCGAGCCGGTGCGCATCGAGGTGCAGGCCGAAGCGGCCGAAGTGCCCGCCATCCTGCAGCGCGCGATCGAGGTCGATGCCGGGCGGCGCACCCAGCTGCTGCGCCACCTGGTCCAGCACGAGGGCTGGGCGCGGGTGCTGGTCTTCGTCGCCACCAAGCATGCGGCGGAGATCGTGGCCGACAAGCTGCGCAAGGCCGGCATCGATGCCGAGCCTTTCCACGGCGTGCTGAGCCAGGGCAAGCGCACGCAGGTGCTGGCCGACTTCAAGGCGTCCAGGGTGAAGGTGGTCGTCGCCACCGACCTCGCCGCGCGCGGCATCGACGTGGTGCAGCTGCCGGCGGTGGTGAACTACGACCTGCCGCGCTCGGCCGTCGACTACCTGCACCGCATCGGCCGCACGGGCCGCGCGGGCGAGAGCGGCGTGGCACTGAGCTTCGTGAGCGCGCACAGCGAGGCGCATTTCCGGCTGATCGAGAAGCGCCAGGGCCTGAACGTGCCGCGCGAGCGGGTGGCGGGCTTCGAGCCAGTCGAGACCCAGGCGCCCCCTAGAGCGCTGGACAGCACCGGCGGCATCAAGGGCAAGCGCCCGAGCAAGAAGGACAAGCTGAGGGCGGCCAAGGCATCCTCTTCTTCATGACTGCGGCGGCCGCTTCGCGATCCCCATGGTCTTGGCCAGGATGCCCAGCATCACCTCGTCGGCGCCGCCGCCGATCGAGCCCAGCCGGCCGTCGCGGTACAGGCGCGACACCCGGTTCTCCCAGGTGAAGCCCATGCCGCCCCAGAACTGCAGGCAGGTGTCGGCAACCTCGCGCGTGAGGCGCCCGCACTTGAGCTTGGCCATCGAGGCCAGCGCGGTCACGTCTTCGCCCTGCACGTGGAGATCGCAGGCGCGGTAGGTCAGCGCGCGCAGCGCTTCCACCTCGGTCTGGAGCTCGGCCAGCTTGAACTGCACCCACTGCTGGTCGGCCAAGGTGCCGCCGAAGAGCTTGCGCTGCTGCGCCCACTCGATGGTGTCGGCGATGCAGGTTTCCATCGGCTCGAGCGAGCTGGCTGCGCACCACAGGCGCTCCTCCTGGAATTGCTGCATCTGGTAGACGAAGCCCTGGCCTTCCTCGCCGATGCGGTTGTGCTGCGGCACGCGCACGTTGTCGAAGTAGATGAGGCCGGTGTCGCTCGAGTGCATGCCGATCTTCCTGATCTTCTTCGCCTTCTCGATGCCGGGGCTGTCCATCGGCACGATGACCAATGACTTGTTGCGGTGCGGCGGCCCCTCGCCGGTGTTGACCAGCATGCACATCCAGTCGGCCTGCAGGCTGTTGGTGATCCACATCTTCTGACCGGTGATCAGGTAGTCGCCTCCGTCCTTGCGCGCATGGCTCTTGAGCCCGGCCACGTCGCTGCCGGCGCCGGGTTCGCTGACGCCGATGCAGCCCACCGTCTCGCCGGCGATCGCGGGTGCCAGGAACTCGCGCCGCAAGGCGTCGCTGCCGAAGCGCGCGAGCGCTGGTGTGCACATGTCGGTCTGCACGCCGATGGCCATCGGCACGCCGCCGCAGCTCACATGGCCGAGCGCTTCGGCCAGCGCCATCGCGTAGGAGTAGTCGAGCCCGGCGCCGCCGTATTCCTCGGGCTTGTTGAGCCCCAGCAGGCCCAGCGCGCCGAGCTTTTTGAACACCTCGTGCGCGGGGAAGCTCTCCGCCGCTTCCCACGCGTCGACGTGCGGGTTGATCTCCTCGTCGATGAAGCGCCGGAGCGTCTTCTGGATCTCGAGGTGCTCGTGGGTGTACTGCATGCCCCACTCTAGGCGCGCCGCGCGGCGCGCCGCTTGCGCAAACTGGCTAAGCGTGCGCCGTGCCCCGCGGCGAGTTGTCGATCGCGCGGCCCGTCACCACCCAGAGGATGAAGATCAGCACGATGCCCGCGATGCCGAACACGCCCAGCCCGATGTTGCTGCCACCGACGGCAAAGGCGCTGGGGGCCGTGGGCGCGATGCAGACCATGCTGGCCGCCGTCATGCCAACGTAGTGCATCGAGCAGACGGCCACGCCCATCACGGCGGCGGCCACCACCTGGTGCGTCAGCTCGGTCAGGTTGAAGGCCAGCCACAGCGCGGAGGCGGCGGCGATGACGGCGATGGCGAACGAGCCCGCCACGATGTTCCAGTCGAGGCTCATCGCCGCGCGCATGCTCATCGCGAACATGCCCATGTAGTGCATGACGCAGACGCCCACTGCCGCCAGCAGGCTGCCGGCGATCCAGCCCTTGGCGTTGAAGCGCTTGCCGCCCGCCAGGTACAGGGCGATGCCGGAGATGACGATCGCCGCCACCAGCGAGATGACGGTCAGCGGCACGTTGTAGGCAATGGGAATGGGCAGCCGGTACGCCACCATGCCGATGAAATGCATCGACCAGATGCCGATGCCGCCCAGGGCCACGGCGCCGGAGGCCAGCATGGCGAAGTCCACCGTGCCGTCGGCGCGGACCATCTTTCTCGCGCACAGCAGCGCGAGCAGGGAGCCGAAGAACGAAATCACGTAGGAGAGCACCACCGTCCCGAGCGCATATTTCGGGGTCAGCAATTGGCCGATGAGGGGGTCCATGACTTTCCTTTCAAGAAACCAAGAAAAGCCGGCCTACGTGGAAGACCGACGCGGCGCCCGAGGGGCCGGCCCAGTCTGTAACAACTGTTTCTGTAAGTAAATTAAGCGCTTGTTACTCAGATTGATACCTGCGTGTGACTTATTTCCGCTTTTTGCGGGGGAACAAGTCAGGCCCTGAAGCGCTTGCGGGTCAATGCCAGCGCGACCCAGAACGACACGACGGTGTAGACCGCCAGCACCGCCGCATGCCGCCACCAATCCGCCGGCCATTGATCCATGAACAGCGGCCTCACCAGCGCCACCGCGCTGGCGAGCGGCAGCCAGCCAGCCACTGCGCGCACCGCCCCCGGCAACTGCTCCAGCGGAAAGAACACGCCCGAGAGAAACATCATCGGCGTCATGAACAGCGTGAAGTAGTAGGTGAAGAAGTCGTAGCCCTTGGCGAGCGCATTGAAGATCAGCGCGATGCACGAGAAGGTGACGCCCACGCCCGCCAGCACGAACCAGGCGACGACGAGCTTGGGGCTGTGGCTGATTCCGAGCCCCAGCATCACGAACAGGATCGCGGTGGTGGTGAAGATGGCCTTGAAGCCGGCCCACAGCATCTCGGCCAGCACCACGTCGTCGAGCCCGACCGGGGCATTCATGATGCCGTCCCAGGTCTTCTGCACATGCATGCGCGAGAAGGCCGAATACAGCGCCTCGAAGGAAGCCGCGTTCATCGAGCTCATGCAGATCGAGCCGCTGGCGAGGAACAGGATGTAAGGCACGCTGCTGCCGTTCACTTCGACCTGGCCGACCAGCGCGCCCATGCCGTAGCCGAAGGCCACCAGCCAGATCAGCGGCTCGGCGATGTTGCCTATCAGGCTGGGGATCGCGAGCTTGCGCCAGACCAGCAGGTTGCGCAGGAACACGGGCCACCAGCGCATCGAGAGCGCCGGCGGGCTCCACACCGAGGGCGTCTGCGGCACAGAGGCGTCGATCAAGGTACTCATGGGTCAACCGTCCTCGCGAATCTGGCGGCCGGTCAGTTTGAGGAACAGATCCTCCAGGTTGGCAGGCCGATGAAAGGTACGCAAGCCGCTGTGGCCCGCCAAGGCAGCCAGCAGGCCGCGCGCATCCTGCGTGTAGAAGAAGACCGTTTCGCCGCTGACCTCGACGCGGGCCGCGAACTGCGCGAGCGGCGATTGTGCGAGCCCGAGCGCGCCGTTGCCGTACACCTCGACCACGTCGGGCTCCAGGTGCTCGGCGATCAGGTCGCGCGGCCGCCCTTCGGCGATCTTGCGGCCATGGTCGAGCACCAGCAGGCGCGAGCACAGGCGCTCCGCCTCGTCCATGAAATGCGTGGTGAGCAGGATCGACTTGCCCTGCTGCAGCAGCAGCTGCAACCGCTCCCACATCAGGTGCCGCGCCTGCGGATCGAGGCCGGTGGTGGGCTCGTCGAGCATCAGCAGCTTCGGGTCGTTGACCAGCGCGCGCGCCAGCGACAGGCGCCGCCGCATGCCGCCCGACAGCTCGCCGGGACGCGCATCGGCCTTGTGCGAGAGTGCCGCGAACTCGAGCAGCTGCGGAATGCGCGGTGCGATCTGCGCGCGGCGCATGCCGAAGTAGCGCGCGTAGACCATCAGGTTCTCGGCGCAGCTGAAGTCGGGGTCGAGCGTATCGAACTGGCTCACCACGCCGAGCTGCGCCTTGATGGCACGCGCATCGCGTGGCATCGAGAGCCCGCCGAGCGCATCGATCGTGCCGCCGTCGGGCGTGGTGAGCCCCAGGCACATGCGGATGGTGGTGGTCTTGCCGGCGCCGTTGGGGCCGATCACGCCGAGGCATTCGCCGCGCGCGATCTCGAAGGACAGGTCGTCGACCACGGTGGTCGCGCCGTAGCGCTTGTGCAGGTGGCTGGCGTGGAAAAGAGGGGAAGCGAGGCTGGGCACCGAGGCATTGTGGCGCAAGCGGGCGGCGCGCCTCGCCTCAGAGATGCAGCCCGTCGAACTCCTTCTTCATCCAGTCGATGAAGGCGCGCGTGCGTGCCGGCAGCAGCCGCGCGTGGGGATAGATCACGCTCACCGGCCGCGGCTCCAGCTCGAACTCCTCGAGCACGATCGCAAGCCGCCCCTGCGCCACGAAGGGCTGCACCTGGTAGGAGAAGAACATGCCGAAGCCCATGCCCGCGGCACAGGCTTCCACTGCCGGGGCGATGTGGTTGAACTCGAGGTTGCCCTTGGCCGCGACCGCGAAGCTGCGGCCGGCCTCTCGAAAGTGCACGGGCGCGCTCGGATGAATGCGCACGCAGTTGGCCTTCAGCAGCTCGCGCGGATGCCGCGGGGTGCCGTGCTGCCGCAGATAGGCCGGGCTGGCGACCACCACGCGCCGGATGCTGCCGAGCTGCTGCGCGACCAGCGAGGAGTCTTCCAGCGGGCTGATGCGGATGCCGACATCGATGCCTTCCTCCAGCAGGTTCACCGTGCGGTCGTGCAGGAGCACGCTGCATCGCATTTTGTCGTAGCGCTGGAGAAAGCGAACGATCGCCGGCGCCACGTACATGTGGCCGAAGAGCACGGGTGCAGTGACCGTGAGCTGCCCCGCGGGCTCCGCCGCATCGACCGTGAGCGCGCGGTCGGCGGCATCGGCGGCGGCCAGCACCTCGCGGGCGCTGTCGAGATAGCGGCGGCCTTCCTCGGTCAGCGAGATGCGCCGCGTCGTGCGGTGGAACAGGCGCACGCCGAGGTGCGCTTCGAGTGCGGCCAGCGAGCGCACCACCGCGGGCAGCGAGCTGTCCAGCGCATCGGCGGCCTTGGTCAGGCTGCCCTGGTCGGCGATCTGCACGAAGGTCTGCATGGCTTTGAGGCGGTCCATGAGCCGATTAGACCGGAAATCGCAGCAGTGAAATACGGAGCAGGCCATTACTCCGAAGCGCGTATCAAAGAAGAATCGGCTTCATCCACCCACCAGCCAGGACAAAGCCATGCCCACCAGTCCCGCCCGCTCCATTACGGTCTACAGCTCGTCGATCTCCGGTCACTCACACCGCGTGCGTCTGTTTCTCGGACTGCTCGGGCTGCCTTTCGAAGTCGTCGAAGTCGATCTCGCAGCGCGCGCGCACCGCAGCCCCGAGTTCCTGCGCCGCAACGCCTTCGGCCAGGTGCCGGTGATCGAGGACGGCGAGGTCACGCTGGCCGATTCGAACGCGATCCTGCTCTACCTCAACGAGCGCTATGCGCCCGATCCGGCGCGCTGGCTGCCGCGCGACCCGCTCGGCGCGGCGCGCGTGCAGCGCTGGCTCTCGGTCGCGGCCGGCCCGCTGGCGCAAGGCCCTTCGATGGCGCGCGTGATCGTGCTGTTCGGGCTGGCCACAGATCCGTCCGACGTGATCGCGCGTTCCCACAACCTGCTGAAAGTGATGGAGAAGGAGCTTGGCGAACGGCCTTTTCTCGCAGGCGACACGTCCACGCTCGCCGACATCGCCAACTACAGCTACGTCGCGCACGTGCCCGAAGGCAACGTGTCGCTGGAGCCCTACCCGAAGGTGCGCGACTGGCTGGCGCGCATCGAGGCGCTGCCGGGCTTCGTGCCGATGGCGGCATCACGCATCGGACTGAGAGCATGAGCACCGCCGCCGCCACTTGGCACGAGGGCGAGCGCGCGCTGCAATCGCGCGCCGGCATCGGCGAGCGCATGGCCGAGATCGGACCGCGGGTGGTCCGCAGCTACATGCCCGATCAGCATCGCAGCTTCTTCGCGCAGCTGCCCTTCCTGATCGCGGGCAGCCTCGATGCCGACCGCCGTCCCTGGGCCAGCGTGCTGGCGGCGCCGCCGGGCTTTGCGCATTCGCCCGACCCGACGCACTTGCGCATCGACGCGCTGCCGCTCGCCGGCGATCCGCTGGGCGCCGCGCTCGGACCCGGCGCGCCGATCGGGCTGCTCGGCATCGTGCCCCATACGCGCCGGCGCAATCGCATGAACGGCGTGGTCGAGGCGGTCGACGCGCGGGGCTTCTCGGTCGCGGTGGGCCAGAGCTTCGGCAACTGCCCCAAGTACATCCAGGCGCGCGAGCCCCTGTTCGTCGGCGGCGCGCAGGATGCGCGTGCCGGGCCGCGTACCGATCGGCTCGATGCCAAGGCGCGGCGCATGGTGCGCTCGGCCGACACCTTCTTCATCGCCACCGCGCATCCTTCGGCCGGCGATGCTGGCTCGCCGAGCCAGGGCGTCGATGTCTCGCACCGCGGCGGCCGGCCCGGCTTCGTGCAGTTGAGCGGCGATGGCACGCTCACCGTGCCGGACTTCCTTGGCAACACCTTCTTCAACACGCTGGGCAACATCGCGATCAATCCGGTCGCCGGCCTGCTGTTCATCGATTTCGAAACAGGCGACCTGCTGCAGCTCTTCGTGCGGGCCGAGGTGGTCTGGGACGGGCCGGAGGTCGATGCCTTCGCGGGCGCCGAGCGCCTGCTGCGCATGCAGGTGGTGGCCGCGCAGCATGCGCCGGCCGCGCTGCCGCTGCGCTTCGGGCCTGCGGCCCTGTCGCCGCACCTCGATGGGACGGGACGCTGGCCGGCGGATGCATGAAGCGGTTCAGCGGAACACGGGGATGCGGGCGTTGACCGAGGGCCGGTAATCCCAGCCGCGCGCGCGCAGCGATGCGGTGTCGACGCCGCCGGCCAGCAGCGCCTGCACGCCTGCCGCTGCCACGGTGCAGGCCAGGGCCTGGCCGGGGCAGGTGTGGGCGCCGTAGCCGAAACCCAGGGCCTGGCGATCGGCACGCTTCAGTTCTAAGTTCGCGGGTGCGGGGTTGAGCGCGGGATCGCGGTTCGCGGCGCCCAGCACCAGCAGCACCGCATCGCCCGGCGCGAGCGGCGTGCCTGCCACGAGGGTCGTTTCGGCGACGAAGCGGCGCGTGTTCTGCACCGAGGGATCGTGTCGCGCAACCTCCTGCACGAGGGCGTTCAGCAGCTCGGGCTGCGATTCGATCGTCTGCCTGAGCCCCGGCTCGCGCGCGAGCGCCACCAGGCTGTTGCCCAGCAGGCCGGCCGTGGCCTCGCAGGTCTGCGACAGCAGTCCGGCCAGGTTGGCCAGCAGGGCGCGCGAGTTGTCGTTCGGCGCCTGCGCGCGCACCGCAGCCAACAAGCTGCCGTCCTGCGCAGGCTGCGCGGCCACGAGCTGCTCGAAGCGCTTCATCAGCGCCTCCGCGGCCTCGCTCGCGGCCTGCAACTGCGCAGCGGTGGACAGCGGCGACAGGCAGGCGACGAAGTCGCGCATCCAGTCCGAGATGCGTGGCAGTTCCTCGTCGGCGAAGCCCAACAGGTGCGCGACGCCCGCGACCGGCAGCGCGAAGCAGGCATCGGACAGCGACGCGGCGGGCATCTGCGTGGCGACCTTCAAAACCTGCGCATGCGCCGACCGCAGATCGAGCCCGGCCAGCGTACGCTGCAGCACCGGCTTGTGTTGCGCATGCGGCGCGCCGTCGTTCATGCGCACGAGACGGCCGAACAGTTCGCCGGCCGGCGTGCCGGCGATCGCGCGCGGCACCGGCTCGGCGGCGGGGCGCACGCGCAGCGCAGGGTTGGCGAGCAGTTCACGCACGGTTTCGGCACGGCTCGCGATCCAGAGGCGCAGGCCTTCGTCGTAGACCAGCGCCGGTCCTTGTCGCAGCACGGCGTACCACGGGTAGGGGTCGGGATGCGTGGCGGCCGCGATGGCGTCGGCTGGCGGGGCGATGTCGTGGTTCATGTCCGAAGTGTGATGCTTCCCGCACGCACACACTTCGCTTAGCATCGAAGTATGGATGCATCGAGTGCCGACTCCCATCTCGCGCGGCTGGCCGGCGCCATCGCCGAGCCGGCGCGTGCGCGCATGCTGTGCTGCCTGCTCGACGGCCACGCCCGCACCGCGACCGAGCTGGCCGCCGTGGGCGAGGTCGCAGCCTCGACCGCGAGCGCGCATCTGGCGCGGCTCAAGGAGCAGAGGCTGGTCGAATCGGTGGCGCAGGGCAAGCACCGCTATTTCCGCCTTGCGGGCAGCGAGGTCGCCGCCGTGCTCGAAGGTCTGCTGGTGGTCGCCGGTGCCCCTGCGAGCGAGTTTCGGCCGACCGCGCCCAGCCGCCTGCGCGCGGCGCGCACCTGCTACGACCACATGGCCGGCACGGCCGGCGTCGCGCTGCACGACCAGCTGCATGCGCAGGGCTGGCTGCACGCGGCGTCCGAGGGCGGCGTCTACGAGCTGACGGCCGAGGGCGCGGTGGCGCTCGAAAGCCTGGGGCTGGACATCGAGAGCGCGCGCAGTTCGCGCCGGCGTTTCGCCTGCGCCTGCCTCGACTGGAGCGAACGGCGGCCGCACCTGGGCGGCGCTTTGGGCGCGGCCTGGCTGCAGCTGTCGCTGCGGCGCGGCTGGGTGCGGCAGGAGCTGGACGGCCGGGCCCTGGCGCTCACGCCCAAGGCCAAGCGCGAGATGCCGGAGCTGTTCGGTCTGGCCTGAGGGACTTCTTCAGGCTTTGAGCTTGAGGATGTAAGTCAGCACGCCCGCGGTCGCCACATCCAGTTCGAGGAAGGACTTGAAGTCCTTCCCTTCCATCCAGTAGCTGTCCCAGTTGCTGCGCTTGATGGTTTTCAGCCAGGAGTCCGTGGCCACGGCGCGCCGCACGGCTTCGAGCAGCACCGCCTGGCGCTGCGATGGCACGGCCTTGCCGGTGAAGACGCCGCGCCAGTTGGCAAGATCCGCATCCACGCCCTGCTGCCGTACCGAGGGGATGCCCTGGAACGGGCTCTTCGACGACACGCCGATCGCGCGCAGCTTGCCGCTGGCGATGTGCTCGCTGAATTCGCTGTAGCCCGAGATGCCGGCAACGGCCTTGCCGGATTCCACCGCCGACACCACCTGCGCGCCGCCGGGGAAGGGCTGGTAGACCAGCGAAGCGGTGTTGCCGGCCACGCGCGCCAGCATGCCCGCGAACATGTGATCGACCCCGCCTGCCGAGCCGCCGGCGATGGCGGCGTTCGCGGGATCGGCGCGCAACTTCGAGATCAGGTCCTTCGCGGTCATGATCGGCGAGTCGCTCTTGACGACGACCATCTCGTAGTCGCTGGTCAGCCGTGCGACGGGCGCGATGCGGCTCATGTCGACCGGCGGCTTCTGCAGCGCCACGGCGCCGACCATCACCATGCCGCTCATCAGCAGGGTGTCGGGATCGGCGTCGTACTTCTCGACGTAGCGCGCGAGGCCGACGGTGCCGCCCTTGCCGCCGATGTTCTCGTACTCGATCTGGCCGACCGCGCCGGCGGCGACCAGCGCGGCGCCCAGGGCCCGGCCGGTCTGGTCCCATCCGCCGCCCTCGTTGGCCGGGATGACGATGCGCAGGCGGGGTATCGCGGCCGCGCTTGCTGCTGCTGTAGCGGCGGGCGCAGGCCGCGCCGCCTGGGCCCATGCGGATGCCGGCAGGGCGCCGGCTGCGGTGGCGGCGAGCCACGAGGTGAAGATGCGCCGCGTCGGGTCAACCATGGGGGAGTGGGGACACAAGATGTGTCAAGTTGTTGCAGACGGGCGGAATCCTAGCCGACGATGCGCCGCGTTCAGCGTCGCCTGTGGCGAGCAAACGCCAGCCGCGCGCCAACAAAATCTCGAAAAGCGGCGCTCCGCCTACTGGAATGCCACTTCGGCGAAGCTGCGCAGCTTGCGGCTGTGCAGCCGGCTCGAACCCTCGCTGCGCAGCACGTCGATCGCGGCCATGCCGATGCGCAGATGCTGCTCCACCCGCTCGCGGTAGAAGTGGTTGGCCATGCCGGGCAGCTTGATCTCGCCATGCAGCGGCTTGTCGCTCACGCACAGCAGGGTGCCGTAGGGCACGCGGAAGCGGAAGCCGTTGGCCGCGATGGTGGCGCTTTCCATGTCGAGCGCCACCGCGCGGCTCTGGCTGAAGCGCCGCTGCGGCTGGTTGCCCGGCAGGAGCTCCCAGTTGCGGTTGTCGGTGCTCGCCACGGTGCCGGTGCGCATGATCTTCTTGAGCTGCGCGCCCTGCATGCCGGTGACATCCGCCACCGCCTTCTCGAGCGCGAGCTGGATTTCCGACAGCGCCGGGATCGGCACCCACAGCGGCAGCTCCTCGTCGAGCACATGGTCCTCGCGCACGTAGGCGTGGGCCAGCACGTAGTCGCCGAGCTGCTGCCCCTGGCGCAGGCCGGCGCAGTGGCCGAGCATCATCCACGCGTGCGGGCGCAGCACGGCCACGTGGTCGGTGATGGTCTTGGCGTTGGCCGGGCCGACGCCGATGTTGACCATCGTGATGCCGCTGCAGTCCTCGCGCACCAGGTGGTAGGCCGGCATCTGCGGCAGGCGCCCCGGCGGCGTGCCTTGCGTGCCGTCGAGCAGCGCGCCGAATGTGCCGCTCGAGCCCGCCGCGAGTCCGCGCCGGCGCGTGATCACGTTGCCGGGCTCGATGAAGGCGATGTAGCCGCTCTTCTCGTCGGTCATCGCCTCGTGCCCGAGGCGCACGAACTCGTCGATGTAGAACTGGTAGTTGGTGAAGAGCACGAAGTTCTGGAACCACTCGGGCGCGGTGCCGGTGTAGTGGCGCAGCCGGTGCAGCGAGTAGTCCACGCGCGCCGCGGTGAAGAGCGAGAGCGGCTGCGCTTCGCCGGGCTTGGGCTCGAAGGTGCCGTTGGCGATGCCGTCGTCCATCGCGCCGAGATCGGGCAGGTCGAACACGTCGCGCATCAGCGCGCGCCGCTCGACGCTCATCGTGCCTTCGATGTGGTCGTTCTCGGCGAAGGAGAAGTGGACCGGGATCGGCTGCGTGCTGGTGCCGACCTCGAGCTCGACCTCGTGGTTCTCGAGCAGGAGCCGGAACTGCTCGCGGTAATAGCGGTTGAACAGGTCGGGCCGCGTCAGCGTGGTTTCGTAGCGGCCCGGCCCGGCGACGAAGCCGTAGCTCAGCCAGGCATTGGCCGCCGGCGTGCGGCGCGAGACCGTGTGCGTATGAACGCGGACGAAGGGGTAGCAGGCGCGCACGCGGCCGGCCAGGCTGTCCCCGGCCACGAAGCGCTGCATCGCGTCGCGCAGGTGCTGCAGGCCGCCGTTGTAGATGGCCCGCACCTGTTCGAGGGCTGCGTCGGGGTCGGTGAAGCGGGCGGGGGCGACGAAGGCGGGCATGTAGGGCATCTGCGGATTGTGCAGCGTGGAAGGCGGCTGCCGCCGGGCCGCCTCAAGGCGAGCCGCGCCCGGTGCTGTCGCCAGAGGCGACAGCCCTTCAGCCCGTCCGAGGCTGCGCAGGCAGCCTTGGCGCCGCGGTCCTCAGCCCCTCGGGGGTGGAGTTACACGCAGCGAAGCGAAGTGAAAAGCCGGGGGGCCGTTTACCCGGGCATCGGTTCGCGCATCGTGACGAACTCCTCGGCCACCGTGGGGTGGATGCCGATGGTGCTGTCGAACATCGCCTTGGTGGCGCCGGCGCGCATCGCGACCGCGAAGCCCTGCACCACCTCGCCCGCGTCGGGCCCCACCATGTGCAGGCCGACCACGCGGTCGCTGGCGCGCTCGACGATCAGCTTCATGAAGGTGCGCTCGCCGCTGCCCGAGAGGGTGTGGCGCAGGGCCTTGAACTCGCTGCTGAACACGTTGACCTTGCCGAACTTGGCGCGCGCCGCGGCCTCGGTGTAGCCGCAGGTGCCGATGTTCGGATGGGTGAAAACGGCCGTCGGCGTGAATTCGTAGTCGAGCTGGCGCGGACCCTTGCCGAAGAGCGTGTCCACCACCACCATCGCCTCGGCCAGCGCCACCGGCGTCAGCTGCTGCCGCGTCGACACATCGCCCACCGCGAAGACCGAGGACACCGAGCTGCGGTAATGCGCATCGACCACCACGCCGCCGCGCTCGTCGAGCGCAACGCCCGCGGCTTCGAGGCCCAGGCCCTGCGTGTTGGGCACGCGGCCGGTCGCGTAGAGGATGGTGTCGGCCTCGACGCGCTGGCCGCGCGAGAGCAGCGCGCACAGGCCGCTGTCCGTGCGCGTGATCATGTCGATCTCGCAGTTGAAGCGGATGTCGACGCCGGTGCGCGTCATCTCCTTGGCCAGGAACTGGCGCAGGTCCTCGTCGAAGCCGTTGAGCAGGTGCGCGCCGCGATATAGCTGCGTGACCCGGGCGCCCAGGCCGTTGAAGATGGAGGCGAACTCACAGGCGATGTAGCCGCCGCCCACCACCAGCAGTCGCTTCGGAAAAGGGTCGAGGTCGAACATCGCGTCCGAGATCACCAGGTGCTCCCGACCCGCCACCTCCGGCACGAAGGGCATGCCGCCGGTGGCGACCAGCACGTGGCGCGCCGTGTGCTTCTTCTCGCCGATTTGCACCGTGTGGGCGTCGGCCAGCTGCGCCCAGCCCTGGATCAGCGTGACGCCGGCGCCTTCGAGCAGGCTGCGGTAGACGCCGTTGAGCCGCGTGATCTCGCGCGCGCGATTGGCCTTGAGCCGGTTCCAGTCGAAGCGCGGTTCGCCGCCCTGCCAGCCGAAGCCGGCCGCCTCCTCGAAGGACTCGGCGTAGCCGGCCGCGTAGCTGTAGAGCTTCTTGGGAATGCAGCCGACATTGACGCAGGTGCCGCCCAGCTCGGCGCATTCCGCCAATGCCACGCGGGCGCCGCGCTGGGCCGACATGCGCGCCGCACGCACGCCGCCGCTGCCGCCGCCGATCACGAACAGGTCGAAGTCGAATGTGCGCATGGGTGCTCCTTGCGGCCGACTGTAGCCGGCCGAAGGAGCGGCTGCTGCGCGGGTTTGTGATCGGCTGCGGTCTTTCAGGGCCGGTCGCCCTGCTGTGCCGAGTCGCGCGACGTCGCGCGCTGCTGCAGGATCTGCTGTCGCTGCTGCATGGCGCGCTGCTGGGCTTCCTGGGCCTGGCGCATCGCGTTGTGTTGCTGCTGCATCTGCAACTGCTGGGCCTGCTGCTGCGCCTGGATCTGCTGCTGCGCGCGCAGCGCCTGCTGCTGTTGCAACTGCTGCATCTGTTGTTGGGCCTGCTGCTGCGCCTGAATCTGCTGCTGTGCCCGCAAGGCCTGCTGCTGCATCTGTTGGGCCTGTGCCTGGGCAGCGGCACGCTGCTGCATCTCCTGCTGCTGGCGTATGGCCTGCAACTGCATCTGCTGCTGGGCGTGGGCCTGTGCCTGCGCCTGGGCTTGCGCGGCGCGCTCCTGTTGCTGCTGGCGCAGCCCGTCGCGTTGCTGCTGCATCTGTTGAAGCTGTTGCGCCTGCTGGAGTTGCTGCGCCTGCTGCGCTTGTTGCAACTGCTGCGCCTGCTGGAAGCGCTGCGCCTGCTGCAATTGAAGTTGCTGCTGCGCCTGCGTCTGGGCGGCGCGCTGCTGAAGCTGCTGTTGCGCTTGCTGCGTCTGCTGCTGTTGCCGCGCCTGCTCGAACTGGAACTGCTGCTGCCGTGCCTGGAAGGCAGGCGGCGGCAGCGAGGCAGAGGGACGCCCGAAGCCGCCGAAGTGCCGATCGCCGCGCGGCGGAATCGGCACCGCCGGTGCGACCTGCATCTGCGCGATGCGGTCCTCGGGCACGCGCAGGAAGTCGCGCCGGGCGATGGGGCCGCGGCCGAAGATGTCCACTGGCACGACCGAGAGCGCGCCGGGTGTGTTGCGGTGCAGGTACTCGGCGCGCGCCAGTTGCCGCTGGTAGGCGATCGCGCGGTTGACCTCGTCGATGTAGCGCTGGCTGGCGCGGTAGCCCGGCCGCCAGGGCTCGCCCGGCGCGAGAGGGAACCAGCCCACGCCGTTGCGGCCGCCGCCGATGTGGGCCCCGCCCACGAAGCCGACCAGGGCCGGTGCATAGATCGGCCGCACATTCGGCCGGCCCGGCACCCAGGCCCAGCGCGGGCCGATGCGAGCCCAGCGCCCGTAGTGGGAAGGCGCAAAGCCCCACGGCTGGGCGTCGACCCAGGTCCAGCCCCAGGGGGCGACGTCGACCCACTGGCCGTCGCGGTAGGGCGCCCAGTCGGCGTCCACATTGCGCGGGTACCAGACGTTGCCGTATTCGGGAACGTTCTGCCAGTCGCCATAGTTGTCCAGCTGCTGGTAGCCGACCACTTCGCGCGAGACGTACCGCGCCGAGATCGACTGCTCTTCGATGCGGTCGCGCTCGGCCACCCAGCGCTCGAAGGCGTCATTGCCGGCGCGCACCGGGCCCCCGCTCACCGCCGCCAGATTGCGCCCCGATACCGTGAGCTGCTGGCGCGCACCGAGCGGCATCGACTCGCCGCCCTCGCCATAGAGCGTGGCGCTGCCGGCGGCAATGGCCACGCGCGTGGTACCGGCGGCCGGATCGGCTTCGATGCGATAGTCGCCGGGCGCGTCGATCACCACCGCGAGGTTGCCGGTGTCGATTTCGAAACGCTGGCCCTCCATCGGTTCGCGCACGCGCACCTGAAGGCTGCCCCGCTGGGCGGTGATGCGGGCGGTGTCGTCGTCGAGTTCGGAGATCGCGATGCCGGTCTGGTCGTCCAGCCGCAGCGTGGCGGAGCCCACGTGCAGTTCGGCGCGGGCATTGCGATCGGTCCAGAGGCGGTCGCCGGTGGTGATCGGCCGGTTCGGGACCACGTCGTACCAGCTGTCGTCGCCGGCCGGCGAGAAGCTGATGGTGCCCTGATGGAAGTTGAGGCGGGCCACGCGGCCCGGCGGATCCTGCTGGGCAAAGGCCGCAAGCCCGGTGAAGAGCAGCGCCAGACCCAGCAGCCAACCGGCCGCGCGGCGGCCGGACGTCGAGGTGATGCGGTGTTTCATGGTCGATCCCTTCGTGATCCGCTTCTGGCTCCATTAACGCGCGAGTGCGGCCCGGCGCTGGCGTCGGCTTTGCAAAGCTTTGGCAAATATCGCTCGCCGGCGCAACCTGATGTAAACGCGGTGGGTTATGGCGTCTGCGGATGCGAGAGAAAGAAGCGCAGCATCTCGGCACTCGCGTCCGGCCCGGCGGGATCGGTGAACGAACCCTCCGCGCTGCCGCCGGCCCAGGCGTGGCCGGCGCCGTGCAGCAGCCAGTGCTCGACCGCGATGCGGCCATGGGCATCGGCGTAGGTGCGGCGGGCATAGGCGCGGCCTTGCTTCGACCGGCCTTGCATCTCGTGCGCTTCTGGCAGGCCGGCGCCGGCCTCGGCGGCGAGCGCGGCTGTCGCCACCTCTTCGCCGTTGCGCGGATGCACCGTCTGGTCGGCATCGCCGTGGAACACGATGGTCGGCCGCACCGGGCCCGTCCTCGCGGCCACCGGCGCGCCGTTCTTCATCGCCGACAGCGCCGACATCAGGTCCTTCGCCGCGCCGATCGGCAGGCCCGAGTGCACGCCGACCGCGGCGAAGAGCTCGGGGTGGGTGCGCCCCATGATGTCGGCCATCGCACCCCCGGCCGAGAGGCCCGCTACGTAGACGCGCGCCGGATCGACCGCGTGATCGGCCATCACCGAACGCGTGAGGGCAGCGAGGAGGGCAGGCTCGCCGCGCTCGCGCTGTTGGTGCTGCGGCAGGAACCAGTTCCAGCATTTCGCCGCGTTGTGCTGCTTCGTTTGCGTCGGGTAGAGCGCCAGGAAGCCGCGCTCGGCGGCGAGCCGGTTCATCTGCGTGCCGGCCGCGAAGTCGTCCGGGTCCTGGGTGCAGCCGTGCAGCATGAGCAGCAGCGGGCGCCGCTGGCCGGTGCCCTTGGCCGGCACGAAGAGCTTGTAGGCGATGTGGCGGTGCTGGTGCGCAAAGCTGCCGGCCAGCCACTGTCCCGGGGCGGGTTCGGCGGCAGGCGGGAGCAGGCGGAGGCGCCGCAGCGCATGGGGGACGGCGCGCGTCCAGCGCGCCAGGCGTTCGAGCAGAGGATTCATGGCAGGCGGGTCGGCTGAGAGCGGCCCATTGTCGGCCGCTCGTGCCGTGCGCCTACTTGTACAACAGCTGTGGCAGCCAGAGGCCGATCTGCGGCCAGATGTAGAGCAGCAGGATGGCGAGCACCTGGATGCCCATGAAGGGCAGCATGCCGAGGAAGATCTGGTTCAGCGTCACGTGCGGCGGACTCACGCCCTTCAGGTAGAAGGCCGCCATCGCGACCGGCGGCGAGAGGAAGGCCGTCTGCAGGTTCAGCGCCACCAGCAGGCCGAAGAACAGCGGATCGACGCCGAAGTTGTCCAGGAGCGGGATGAAGATCGGCATGAAGATCACGATGATCTCGGTCCATTCGAGCGGCCAGCCCAGCACGAAGATGATGATCTGGCTCAGCACCAGGAACTGGATCTTGCTGAGGTTCATGCTCAAGACCCATTCCTCCACCAGCGCCTGCCCGCCGAGCAGCGCGAAGGCGGCCGAGAAGATGGCCGAGCCGACGAACAGCCAGCACACCATGGCCGAAGTCTTGGCGGTCAGGAAGACCGACTCCTTCAGCACGCTCATCGTGAGCCGGCGATAGGCGGCTGCGAGCAGGAATCCCCCCAGCGCCCCCATGGCGGCCGCTTCCGTCGGCGTCGCGAGACCGAGCACGATGGAGCCGAGCACGGCCAGGATCAGCAGCATCAGCGGAAAGAAGGATGCCAGCAGCATCTTGAAGATCTCGAGCCGCGCGAAGCTCAGGAACAGGTAGAACAGCGCGGTGATCGCGCCGAGCACGGCGAAGCAGACCCACCACCAGGTCGGCGCCGCGCGCGTGCTGGGCGCGCCGGCTTCGGGCGCGCTGCCCGCTTCGGCGGCGGCTGCTGCCGGCGGCGCGGCGGCAGCGCCGGGCGGCTCCTGCACGCTGCCGGAAGAAGGCGGCTCGGCCAGCCCGCCCTCGCTCGGCGGCTCCTGCAGGCCGCCTTCGTTGTCGGCCGGGGGTTCCTGCAGGCCGCCCGCCTGTTCGTCCGGCGCGCTGCGCGAGGCACCGATCTCCTGGATGTCGTAGCGCGCCTCGGCGGCCACCGTCGTCACGGCGCGGTAGCTGGTCAGCGCCAGGATCGCGAAGATCAGGCCGGGCAGCAGCACGATGCCCAACTGCCGCAGCAAATGGCTGACCGGAACGTCGGCGTTGCGCCGGCCCTTGAGCGCAGCAACCAGCCGCCCGAGCGCATGCGCGCCAGGGTCGGTCGTGAGCAGCTGAGTGAGCGGCGGCAGCGGCACGGCCCGGTCGGCCGCCGACAGCGGCGGCGCCCAGGCCGGCTTGAGCTTGGCGACGATGATCACGTACACGACGTAGAGCGAGGCCAGCATCACGCCGGGGAAGAAGGCGCCCGCGTAGAGCTGCACGACGGACACGCCGGCGGTCGCGCCGTAGACGATCAAGAGCACCGAGGGCGGAATCAGGATGCCGAGGCAGCCGCCCGCCGTGATCGAACCCGCCGCGAGCGGAATGCTGTAGCCGGCGCGCAGCATCGCGGGCAGCGCCAAGAGGCCCATCAGCGTGACCACCGCGCCGACGATGCCGGTGGCGGTCGCGAAGATCGTGCAGGTGACCAGCGTGGCGACGGCCAGCGCGCCCGGCAGGCGCGCCATCGCGAGATGCAAGCTCTTGAACAGCGTCTCGATCAGGTTGGCCCGCTCGACCAGGTAGCCCATGAAGACGAACAGCGGCACGGCGATCAGCACGTCGTTCGCCATCGTCTTGTAGGCCGCCTGCACCATCAGGTCGAGCGTATGGGTGGTGTTCCGCTCGTAGGCGAACCAGGTGAAGATCATCCCCATGCCCATCAGCGTGAAGGCGGTGGGAAAGCCCAGCATGATCGCGACGACCACCAGCGACAGCATCAGCAGGCCGAGGTGGCCGTTGGTGATGGTCTCCACGCGCAGCAGCATGATCGCCGCGGCGCCGACGATCAGGAACATGAACGAGAGGCCGAACCAGAGTTCCTTGCGGATCTTCATTTCGTCGCCTCCTTCGAGGCGATTACGACGTCCAGCGCCTGGATGTCCTTGTCGTCGACATGCACCATCTCCTTGAGCTTCTCGACGTCGACTTCTTCCACGTCTTCTTCGCGCAAGGGCCAGACGCCGTTCTGGATGCACTGCACGCAGCGCACGATCTCGACGAAGCCCTGCAGCAGCAGCGTGATGCCAGCCAGCGGGATGATGTACTTGAAGGGATAGAGCGGCAGCGGGTCGGCCGAGAAGGTCTGTTCGCGAATGGCGAGCGATTCGCCCGCATAGATCCAGCCGGCCCAGGTCAGCGCGACGATGCCGGGCAGGAAGAAGAGGATGTAGAGCGCCAGGTCGAAGATGGCCTGCGTGCGCGGCCGGAAGAAGCCGTAGAGCACGTCGCCGCGCACATGGCCGTTCTTGCTCAGCGTGTAGGCGCCTGCGGTCATGAACAGCGTGCCGTACAGCATGATCTGCGCATCGAGCACCCAGGCGTGCGGCCGGTTGAGCACGTAGCGGGAGAACACCTCCCAGCTGATGAGCACGGTGAGCAGCACCGCGCACCAGGCGAAGGTCTTGCCGACCAGGGTCGAGAAGCGGTCGACCGCCAACATAAAAGATTGCATAACGGATCCTGGCCTCGCGGGGCCGCAAAAAGAAGGAGGGGCACCTCAGGTGCCCCTCGCCGTATGACCGTGAATCAGGACTTCTTGGCTTGCCGCCCGAAGTAGTGGTTGTAGGCCATCTTGAAGTCGACGGTGTAGTCGTTGTACCACTGGCCGACCCGTTCCGCGAAGGCCTTTTGGGAATCCAGCACCTTCTTGAACATCGGGTTCTCGGTCGCCTTCTTGGCCACCGTCTTGTCCCACGACGCGAGTTGCGCGCGCAGGATCGGATCGGGCGTCTTGTAGAACTTGACGCCCGCCTTCTTCAGCTCGATGTAGTCCTGCGAGTTGCGCTCCATCGCCTTCCAGCTCATGTCGGCGCTGGCCGCCTGGACGCCGTACTCGATGATCGCCTTCAGCTCGGCCGGCAGCGCGTTGAGCTTGCCTCGGTTGAACAGGATCTCGAACTGCTCGCCCGACTGGTGGAAGCTCTGCAGCATGCAGTTCTTGGCGACGTCGGGGAAGCCGAGCACCCGGTCGCTGGACGCGTTGTTGAATTCGGCCGCATCGATCAGGCCGCGGTCCAGCGCCGGCACGATCTCGCCGCCCGGCAGCGGATTGACCGCGGTTCCCATGTCGGTGAACACGTCCACCGCCAGGCCGACGGTACGGAACTTCAGGCCCTTCATGTCCTCGGCCTTCGCGACCGGCTTCTTGAACCAGCCCAGCGGCTGCGTCGGCATCGGACCGTAGAGGTAGGACGCGACGTCGAGATTGAGGCCCTTGTAGATCTCCTCGAGCAGCGCCTTGCCGCCGCCGTAGTTGTGCCAGGCCAGCACGGTGTTGGCATCCATGCCGTAGCCCGGCCCCGAACCCCACAGCGCAAGTGCGGAGTTCTTTCCGTACCAGTAGGCGACCACGCCGTGGCCGCCGTCGAGTGTGCCCTTGGCCACCGCGTCGAGCAGCTGGAAGGCCGGCACCACGGATCCGGCGGGCAGCACCTCGATCTTGAGGCGCCCGCCGGCCATGTCGTTGACCTTCTTGGCGAAATCCTGTGCGTACTCGTGGAAGATGTCCTTCGAAGGCCAGGTGCTCTGAAAGCGGAAGGACGTGGTCTGCGCCATGCTGACCATGGGCGCGGACATGGCGCCGGCCGCCACGGCTGCGCCCTTCAACAGGCTGCGGCGGCGGTTCGGTTTGTTCTCGGTCATTGCGTATTTCTCCGTTGGTGCCTGGAAAACCCCAGACTGCCATCTTTGACATGTGAACATTCGCGACAAAGAGGGTTTTCACGAACTGGTGAAGAATCATGGGATGCGGAACGGACTTCTGACGCAAAGACCGCCCGCTTCTAAGCAGTAACCCTAGGGAACAGAAGGATGACAGTGACATGACCCAGCCGGCCCCGAACACAAGCAACGCAGGCAGCACACCAGCCGGTGAACGAGCGGGCGTGCGGCCGGCCGAGGGCTATGCCGGCGACGTCACCCCCGAGCAGGCGCATGCGTGGGTCGCCGGTGGCGAGGCGGTGCTGGTCGACGTGCGCAGCGATGCGGAGCGCGAATGGGTGGGCTATGTGCCCGGTGCGGTGGGGCTGGCCTGGAAGCAGTGGCCAGGCATGGCGCTCAATGCCGGTTTCGACGAGGGTCTCAAGGCTGCCGTGCCGGCGGGCAAGAAGGTTGTGATGCTGTGCCGCAGCGGCGTGCGCTCCATCTCGACCGCGCGGCGCGCCACCGAACTGGGCCTCGAGGCCTACAACATCCTCGAAGGTTTCGAGGGCGACCCCGACGCCGAGGGCCACCGCGGGCGCAAGGGCGGCTGGCGCCTGCGCGGCCTGCCGTGGAAACAGAACTAACTAGAAGTGCTTTGCCATCGGGGTGATGCAGCCAGAGCATCAGCCAAGGCTCCAGCAAAGGTCCGCAGGGTCGAGCCATCGATTTCGCCGTGGTCAGGGTTCAGCTCGCACACGGTAAGCGCCGTCCAATTCGGCGCGCACAGCAAGGGGCGGAGCGACGCCATGAGCTGATCGAACCGGAGGCCTACGTTGCGGCGATTGTTCTCTGCAAGCGGCATATCGACGAAGTCGAGCACATCGACATCCAGGTGGACGAGCAGCCGCTCGAACTGCCGCGCCCAGCCGCTGACGACGGCCTCCGCGGCACTTGACGGGTCGGCGGCGACGTCCGTCAGCCGAACCTCGGCGATGCCGAGTTCGTCGATGATCTGCCGCTCGAAAGGCTCGACGTTGTCGTTGGCGAAGAAGAGCACTTGCTCCGGACGGAGCATCGGCACGCGCGGCCCCAGCGTGGCGAGTTCCGGCACCGTGCCCCTGACGTTCAGCATGTGCGCAACACCCATCCAGTCCAGGGCGCCGTCCTGCGTGCTGTGGGGCGTGTTCAAGTCGGTATCGAGGTCGATGTAGACGACGCCGATACTTTGCGTCTCTCGAAGCGCGCCGGCTACCGTGCCGATCTCGACAGTGCAATCACCCCCGAGGACGAGCACTGCCGCGTCGGCAGCGAGGGCGGAAGCGACACGCTCTGCGGTGGCTTTGGCCACCGTCGAGGCTGCATTCACATTCATGGCACGCGGGTTCACCCTGTCCGCACGCCAGCGGAAACCCAGAACGTCTCCATGATCGTCGACCGCGATGCCCCGGGCGGCCAGATACGCCGGCAACCCAGCAGCTCGGAGAGCAGCCGGGGCCTTCTCTTGGCCAGGCGCGTAGGCGCCTGCGCTGCTTGGTGCGCCAACGATGGCCAGGCGCTTGAACATGGCGAGAGCGCACCCGGATGAGGACGCGCGTCGGTTCTACTTCAGAGGCGGAATCCGCAGCTTCTGCCCCGGATAGATCTTGTCCGGATGGCTCAGCATCGGCTTGTTGGCCTCGAAGATCGCGTTGTACTTGTTGGCATCGCCGTAGTACTTCTTCGAGATGGCCGACAGGGTGTCGCCCTTGACCACGTCGTGGTACTGCGCCGGATCGGCCGCGGGCGCCACCAGCTTGTTGTCGACCTGCGTCACGTTGGCCACGTTGCCCGCAGCGAGCGATGCTTTTTCGCTAGCCTCCTGCGAGGGGGCGTTGCCCGCGAGCGTGACCACGCCCGAGGCGGCGACGTAAGTCACTTCCAAACCGGTCAGGCCCAGGTTCTGGGTCTCGATGTAGGTCTTGATCGCGGCGGCCGCCTTCTGGTTGGCATCCGGTTCGGCCGCCTGGGCCGAGGAGCCTCCGAACAGCTTTTCTCCCGCCTCTTTGATAAAACTCAGCAAACCCATGGTGTTCTCCTTGCGCCGTGTTGATCGGAAGGGCACTGTACCGTCGGAACGTGACCGCCGCGCGTAGGTTGCGACCGCATCTGCAAGCGCCCGTAAGCACAACTCGCAATAATGCCGCGCATGGCATTCCTCGCGATCGACATCGGCAACACCCGCCTCAAGTGGTCCCTCTACGATGTGGCGCGGCCGGGCGCGTCGCTGCTGGCGCACGGTGCCGAGTTTCTCGACCACATCGAGCGGCTGGCCGACGGCCCCTGGGCCGACCTGCCCGCGCCGGCCTCGATGCTCGGTTGCGTGGTGGCCGGCGACACGGTGCGGCGGCGGGCCGAGGAGCAGGTGGTGGAGCGCTTCGACTGCTCGCCGCGCTGGGTGGTTTCCAGCGCCGCCGAGGCCGGCATCGTGAACGGCTACGACCATCCGACGCGGCTGGGCGCCGATCGCTGGGTCGCGATGATCGGCGCGCGCCACCGCATGCTGTCGCAGGGGCCGGCGCGCCCGATGGTGGTGGTGATGATCGGCACCGCGGTGACGGTCGAGGGGGTGGATGCCAATGGCAAGTTCCTCGGCGGCCTGATCCTGCCGGGCCACGGCATCATGCTGCGCGCACTCGAATCGGGCACCGCTGGCCTGCACGTGCCGACCGGCGAAGTGCGCGAGTTCCCCACCAACACCAGCGATGCGCTGACCAGCGGCGGCACCTTTGCGATCGCGGGGGCGGTGGAGCGCATGGTGCAGCACGTGCGCTCGCACTGCGGCGTGGAGCCGGCCTGCTACATGACGGGCGGAGCGGCCTGGAAGATGGCGCCGAGCATGAACGGGGAGTTCGAGCTCGTAGATGGATTGATCATGGATGGGTTGCTGGTGATTGCGCAGGAGCGCCTTCTGACGTCCTAGCTTCTTCTTCCTAGGAAGCCAATCCGTCCACCGCCTGGAACATCGCCTGCCGCGCCTGGCTGATGACCTGCCCTCGCCAGGCATCCGTATCCGTATAGAAGGTCTCTAGCATCTGCGACCGGATGGCCGCGGCCAGGTCAGCCGGCGCCTCCGGATGCTTGTGGAGCCAGTGATCGGCCCGCAGGGCCTGCGTCACTTCGAGCATCGACAAGGTGCCGTACTCGAGCGCGATCGAGGTGTGCTCGGCCTGCGGGCATTCGTCGTCGAGCGAATAGCACATCAAGCCGGTCAGGAAGGCCGAGGTGGACGAGCCGTCGTACATCGAAGTCACCGGCGCCGCCGCAGTGCCCCACCAGGCATTGGCGCGCGCATAGGCGGCCTTGTCGTCCCTGCCGGCGAAGATGCGCTCGCCGATGCCGCTGGGGCCGAGTCCGGTGTGGAAATCGATCCAGCCGATGCGCCGCGCGCCACCGGCATGGGTGCGCAGCACTTCGCGCAAGGTCCTGTTGCTCCAGGTCGGCGCGTCGCCGCCGTAGAACAAGCCGTCGGCGAACTGGTACTGGCCGCGCGTCACGGCGGCCTGGTAGAAGACCAGGCCCTCGCGTTCGATGAGACGGTCGATCTCGGCCTGGTTGGCCGGCGTCGGCGGCCATTCTTCGGGCAGCAGCAGCGGATGCAGGCTGGCGTACGCCTCGTTGACGGGCCGCGGCTGCGTGAAGTCGAGGAAGTTGCGGTTCAGGTCCACGTTCTCGTGCGTCACGCGGCGGCTGTACGAGAAGCCATACGGATTGAGCGCATGCACGTACAGCACGGCGACGCTCTGCTCGCGCGCCTTCTCGCGCCACTCCGCGTCGTGCAGCGCGAAGACCTGCACGCCGCTGCCGCAATGGCCCTCGACGCCGTGGCAGGCGCTGCTCACGATCAACAGCTTTTCGGCCTTCGCTTCGCCATCGAGCGCGATGTCCATCGCGAGCTCCTCGCCGTCGCGTCCCTTCCGCGGATGGACATGCGACTGCACGGCGAGCCCGGCGCTCGCGCAGCCCTGCAGGAACTTCTGGCGTGCCTGCGCGTAGCGAGGGGAGAAGGCCTCGCCGACGCCGATCACGTCGAAGCCCCTTCAGGCGCCTTCGGGCCCTGGAGGAACTCTTCGGCCAGCCGGACCCAGCAGGTCGCGCCGAGCGGAATCAGATCGTCGTTGAAGTCGTAGCTCGCGTTGTGCAGCATGCAGGGCCCGCCGCCGTGGTGCATGTCGCGGTGGCTGCCGTCGCCGTTGCCGATGAAGGCATAGGCGCCGGGCTTGGCCTGCAGCATGAAGGCGAAGTCCTCGGCCGTCATCGCGGGCTCCTGCACCAGCACGTTGTCCGCGCCGACGATGCCGGCCATCACGCGACGCGCGAAGTTCGCCTCGTCGGCCGTGTTGATGGTCGGCGGGTAGTTGCGGTGGAAGCGGAACTCGCACTCGGCGTCGTGCGCAGCGCAGACATGCTCGGCGATCTTCTGCATGCGGGCCTCGATCAGGTCGAGCACCTCCAGCGTGAAGGTGCGCACCGTGCCCTTGAGCTCGCAGCTGTCGGGAATCACGTTGTTGGCTTCGCCCGCGTGAATCATCGTGACCGAGATCACGCCCGCGTCGGTGGGCTTCTTGTTGCGCGTGATGATGGTCTGGAAGGCCTGCACCATCTCGCAGGCGACCGGCACCGGGTCGATGCCCGTGTGCGGCAGCGCCGCATGGCCGCCCTTGCCGCGGATGGTGATGGTGAACTCGTTGCTCGAAGCCATGGCCGGCCCCGGACTCACGGCGAACTGGCCGGCCTTCATGCCCGGCCAGTTGTGCATGCCGAACACGGCCTCCATCGGGAACTGCTCGAAGAGACCTTCCTTGACCATCTCGCGCGCACCGCCGCCGCCTTCTTCGGCGGGCTGGAAGATCAGGTAGACGGTGCCGTCGAAGTTGCGGTGCCTGGCCAGGTGCTGCGCCGCCGCCAGCAGCATCGCCGTGTGGCCATCGTGGCCGCAGGCGTGCATCTTGCCGAGGTGCTTGCTGGCATGGGCGAAGGTGTTGAGCTCGGTGACCGGCAGCGCATCCATGTCGGCGCGCAGCCCGACGGCGCGGGAGCTGGTGCCGTTCTTGACGATGCCGACCACGCCGGTGGTGCCGAGGCCGCGATGGATCGGAATGCCCCACTCGGTAAGCTTGGCGGCCACCACGTCGGCGGTGCGCACTTCCTGGAAGCAGAGTTCGGGATGGGCATGCAGGTCACGTCGAACCGCGGCGATGCCGGCCGCCTGGGTGACGAGGGAATCGATGAGTTTCATGCAGAGAGTCTAGGCTTAGCCAGAGGTCCTCGCAAAGACCGTGCCCCTTGGTCCGCGGCGCCGCCGGACTTCCGGGACAATGCTTCGCATGGCCTACCCGCTTTCCACCCGCAGCCTCGAACTCGCGCAAACGCTGGTGCGCATGAACACCGTGAGCGCTAACAGCAACCTGGAGCTGATCGACTTCGCGCGCGACCATCTCGCCGGCCTGGGCGTGCGCAGCCGGCTCACCTACAACGCCGACAAGACCAAGGCCAACCTGTTTGCCACGCTGGGCGCCGGCAAGAAGGCGGGCGTCATCGTTTCGGGCCATACCGACACCGTGCCCTGGGACGGCCAGGCCTGGAGCGTCGACCCGCTCTCGGCCACCGTGCAGGACTGGCCGCAGGACGGCCACGACGGCGAGGCGGTGCGTGCCGAGCCGCGCCTCTACGGCCGCGGCTCGGCCGACATGAAGAGCTTCATCGCGATTGCGCTCGCCAATGCCGAGCACTTCATCGAGAGCGAGTCGCCCTTCGCGGTGCACTTCGCCTTCAGCTACGACGAGGAGGTGGGCTGCTTCGGCGTCAAGGAAATGATCGCCGACATGAAGGACCAGGGCATCAAGCCGCTGGCCTGCATCGTCGGGGAGCCGACCCTGATGGTGCCGGCCATCGCGCACAAGGGCGTCTACCGCTACCGCTGCTGCGTGCGCGGCAAGGAGGCGCATTCCTCGCTCACGCCGCAGTCGGTCAATGCGATCGAGATGGCGGCACGCGTGGTCGGCAAGCTGCGCGACATGGCCGAGGGTTTCGAGCGCGACGAGCCGCGCTACGCCGGCTTCGACGTGCCCTTCAGCACCGCCAGCGTGGGCCAGTTCCACGGCGGCATCGCCGACAACGTGGTGCCGCGCGACGCCGAATTCCGCTACGAATTCCGCGACCTGCCTACGGCCGACGCCCAGCAGATGCAGAAGGAGTTGCGCGGCTACGCGAGCCGCATCGAGGCCGGCATGAAGAAGATCGCGCCCGACGCCGGCTTCAGCTTCGAGACCATCTGCGAGATCCCGAGCTTCCTGACCACGGCCGACGCTCCAGTGACGCGCCTTGCCCAGCGCCTGGCCGGCGAAGCGCGCACCACGCTGGTCGCCTTCGGTACCGAGGCCGGCATCTTCAAGAACGCCGGCATCCCGACCGTGGTCTGCGGCCCCGGCAGCATCAATCAGGCGCACCAGCCCGACGAGTACGTGACGCTGGAGCAGCTGGCGCGCTGCGAGCAGTTCCTGCAGGGGCTCGCTACGACGAAGGAAATCCGCTGAGGATGGCCCCCGCGCTCGGCACTGCGTGTCCTCGCTGGACGAGTCGCCGCGAGGCGCGGCGGCTCTTCGGCCCGTCCGAGCCTGCGCGGGCAGGCTCGGAGCCGCGGGCCTCAGCCCCTCAGGGGCCGCAGTCCGCCTTGGGGCGGCCCGGCAGTGGACTGGTGCTGCCTCGATGAGGCGCATCGCCTTCGGCCTGCTCTGCGCCGCCGCGCTGCTGTACGCGGCGGCGACCGCGCTCGAGGCGCAACACCCCGCCTGGGGCTACGTCGCAGCCTTCGCCGAAGCCGCGATGATCGGCGCGATCGCCGACTGGTTCGCGGTGGTCGCGCTGTTCCGGCATCCGCTGGGGCTGCCGATCCCGCACACGGCGATCATTCCGGCCAACAAAGATCGCATCGGCGCCAGACTCGCTGGCTTCATCTGCAACAACTTCCTGAGCACGCCGCAGGTGCTGGCCAAGCTCGAGCAGCTCGATCCGGCCGCGCGGCTGGCGCACTGGCTTTCGGCGCCCGAGCACGCGGCCAGGCTCGGCGAGCATCTGGTGGCTGCCGCCCGCTATGGGCTCGGCGCTTTCGACGATGCGCGCGTGCGGGACTTCCTCGGCCGCATCGCAACCGCGGGCCTGGCGCAGGTCGACATCTCGCGGCTGGCGGGGCAGGCGCTCGACGCGCTGACTGCAGACGGGCGTCACCAGGCCTTGCTCGACGACGTGCTGTCGCAGGTCGCCGGCGTGGTCGAAGGCGACGAGGTGCAGGAGCAGATCACCGAGGCGATCGCGCGCGAGATCAGAGCGCTGCGCTACGTGGGCCTGGACCAGGTCGCCGCCAAGCTCGCCACGCGCAAGATCGTGGCCGCGGTGGCACGCACGATTGCCGAGATGGCCGCCGAGCCCGGGCATCCGCTGCGGCTGCGCTTCGATGTCTTCATGCACGTCTTCATCGCCAAGCTCAAGACCGACCCCGAATTCCATCGCCGGGGCGAAGCGATCCGCGCCGAGCTGCAGGCGCATCCCGCGCTGGGCGACTACCTGCATGGCCTGTGGGGCGAGCTGCTGGCCTGGCTGCACGACGACCTGGAGAAGACCGATTCGGGCATTCGCCAGCGCATCGTCGCGATGGCGGGTACGCTGGGCGCGCGCCTTGCGGCCGACGCGGCGATGCGGCGCTGGATTAACGAGCAGATCGTGGACGCGGCGCCGCGCGCGATCGAGCGCTACCGGGAGGACATCCGGCGCTACATCGTCGAACGGGTCGAAGCGTGGAACGCGGACGAGATGACGCTCGAGCTCGAGCGCCACATCGGGCGGGACCTGCAGTTCATCCGGGTGAACGGGACTCTGGTGGGCGGATTGGTGGGATTGATCATTCACGCGCTGACGCAGGTGACGAGGGCTTAGTAGTCCGTTTCGGAAGTTCGCACGCGTATTCTCAAGCGGCCAGCTTCAAGGCTGGCTCTGCGCTGGCTCATGACCTGCGCGATGACTGTTCGAAGGGCGCGCGATGCCCGTGGTCGCTTCTCGGCCTAGTTCATCAAATATGCGTGGCCGTATTGCGAAACTGCCTACTTAGTCTCGCATCGTGAACACGATCGACAAATACGTCACCGGGCCAGCTTCAATGGCCTCGATGCCATGCAACGCTGTGGCATCGAACTGCAGCGAGTCCCCTGGCCCCAGCTTCACCACCCTCGCGCCGTAGCGATAAGAGACTCGGCCTGAGAGAAGGTGCAGGAATTTCACACCCGGGTGCTGGAAGGTGACATAGGGCTCGGCCTCCGGCAGCAGCGTGACCAGATAAGGCTCGACGAACAGGTTGCCGGAGAGCTGATGGCCCAGCAGCTCATAGCGGTAGCCAGCCACAGCACCGACCCGATCCACCAAGATGCCCCGGCCTGCGGGTACGTGCGAGAAGTCGGTGCGGCTGGACTGGTCGCTGAAGAAGCGTGAGACGGGCACGCCCAGGCCAGTGGCGATGCGATCCAAGGTTTCGACGGAAGGTGACACGAGACCGCGCTCTATGCGGGAGAGCATGGAGCTCGAAACGCCAGCGGAAGTGGCCAGCTCCCCACCGGAGGCGCCAGAGGCGATCCGGAGGGCTCGTACTTGGTTTCCAATGCGGGTTGCTGAACTGCTGCGAGACGGCGGCGACCCTCGGGGCAAGCGCGCGCGAAGCACTGACGCCGGCAGACGAAACCGCTGAGCGGTCGGGAATGGCGAGGCAAGTTGTCTATTGCCCATGCTACTCAGGCCTCCTTGCTGATCGAGATCCACGAAATCAGTCCCATGCGTCCCCCAAAGTCGCTAACCGCATAGCCGACCTCCGACCTTCGGAGGCCCGCGCGCTCAGGGCCGTGTATACCACAATCAAACTCATAGTGTGTGTACTCATAGTGTAGGCGCCCGGAGACTTCCGGCGTGCCAAAGTCGCGCCCCAAGCCACCTACAAAGGAAAAGGTTCAAGTGACCTTCGGGGCCGCACTTCGAGCGCACCGGGAGGCTCGACTCCTCACCCAAGAAAGGCTTGCCGAGTTGGCTGAACTTCATACCAACTACGTGAGTTCAGTTGAAAGAGGCGAGAGGAATATTGGCCTGCACAATATTGCGCGGCTTGCGTATGCGCTGGACATGCCCGTATCCAAGCTGATGAGTGGACTGGACGGCCGGTAGCGCCCCGAAGCTCCGAAGGGGCCTCTAGCCCTCGCGCACTCGCCGAAGATCAGTTCCAAATATGCCGGCCCTGGCGTTGATTTTGCGGCTCGCAAGGGCCCTGGGGCGAAGTGCGGGGGAGCTTCTTATGGAGACGGAAGCAAAGCTCGTTGATAGGCCGCATGCTCCTGGAGCGGAATGCTAGTCCGCTGGCGATGCTTCAAGGCTAGATGCCCACCGCCACAAACCGCGCGGCATTTGGCGAGCCGAGTTGTCGGAATGGCGCACTCTCTCGAGTGCACCTACCCGGACACATCGAAGTTCTGGCTGCTTGAAGCTGGCCGCTTAAGAATACGTGTGCGAACTTCCGAAACGGCCTACTAAATCTCTGTGCTCCTTCCCCCAGCGGGCGACGGGGTAAGGCTCAGGTCCGGATCCGACCATCACCCGTGATCATCGACAGCTCCACGAACTTCGACGCCACGTGGTTGCGCGGCGAGAAGGACACCTCGAAGCCGCCGAACTGCTGCCGGTCGATGGATTCCAGTCCCGCGATCAGCCCGTCGCGCGTGAGCTTGCCCGGCGCGCGGCGCAGGCCTTCGGTCAGCACCTTGGCGGCCAGATAGCCTTCCATGCTGGAGAAGTTGGCCTTGGTGGCGCCGCCGCTCTTCTTCACCGCGTCGTTGAACTCGCGCGTGATGCCGTTCGCGGCGTAGTAGGGCGAGGGCACGACCTGGGTGACGACGACGCCGGCGCCGTCCTTGCCGAGTTCGTCGGCCAGCGCCTGCGTGCCGACGAAGGACACGTTGTAGAAGGTGCCGCCGTAGCCTGCCTTGCGCGCCTCGCGGATGAAAGCGGCGCAGGACTTGTAGGCGCTGACTTGGACCACGGCGTCCGGCTTCGCGGCCACGATGGTCTTGACCGCTGCCGCGACGTCGACCGAGTTGCGCTCGACCGTCGCGAGCGCTGCCGGCTTCAGGTCCAGCTGCGACAGCGCGAGCGTCGTGCCGTCGAGGCCGGCCTTGCCGTAGGCGTCGTTCTGGTAGAAGACCGCGATCTTCTTCAGGCCCAGGTGGGTGAGCTGCTTCACGATCAGCGCGGTCTCGTCGTTGTACGAGGCGCGCAGGTGGAACACGTTCCTGTGGAAGGGCTCGCGCAGCGCCATCGCACCGGTGAAGGGCGCAATGAACGGGATCTTCGCGCCCACGGCCAGCGGCAGGGCGGCCAGGCTGGTGGGCGTGCCGATGTAGCCGAAGAGCGCGAAGGCCTCCTCGTCGATCAGCTTCTTCGTGTTGGCGGCGCAGCGGTCGGGCTCGTAGCCGTCGTCGAGGAACTTGATCTGCACGTCGCGAAGGCCCGGCGTCGCGTTGTACTGGTCCAGGAACAGCTTGGCGCCCTGGTAGAACTGGATGCCCAGCTGCGCGGCCGGCCCCGAGAAGGGCGCCGACTGCCCGAGCACGATGGGCGTTTCGCTCTGTGCCCGCGCGATATGAAAGCCGCCGAGCGCTGCAGCGCCCGCCGCGACCGAAAAGTGCCTGCGATTGATCATCGTGAAAACCCCTCAGCGCATCCTTGGCGCACAACTTAGACTCGACCGAATACTCGTTGCCCCCGCCCCACCATGACTTCTTCGACCCAGGTGCTCGGCGCCTGTCCGCACGATTGCCCCGACACCTGCGCACTCGTGACCACCGTGCAGGACGGCATCGCCGTCAAGCTGCAAGGCAACCCGGCGCATCCGCACACGGCCGGCGTGCTCTGCACCAAGGTCTCGCGCTACATCGAACGCAACGACCATGTCGAGCGCCTTGTCCAGCCCTTGAAGCGCGTCGGCCCCAAGGGCAGCGGTCGCTTCGAAACGGTGACTTGGGATGCGGCCCTCGACGACATCGCTGCGCGCTTGAGCGAGTGCAAAAGTAACAATCCGGAAACGATTGTGCCTTACAGCTACGCCGGAACCATGGGTTTGGTGCAGGGCGAATCGATGGACCGTCGTTTTTTTCACAAGCTCGGCGCGTCGCTGCTGGACCGCACGATCTGCTCGACCGCTGGGGGTGAGGGCTTAAGTTTTACTTTGGGCGGCAAGGTCGGCATGCGGGTCGAGTTTTTCGCCGAGGCGAAGCTGATCCTGATCTGGGGCAGCAACTCGATCGCGAGCAACCTGCATTTCTGGCGCCATGCGCAGGCCGCCAAGCGCGCCGGCGCGCGGCTGGTGTGCATCGATCCGCGCAAGACCGAGACCGCCGACAAGTGCGACGAGCACATCGCGCTCCTGCCGGGCACCGATGCGGCGCTGGCCTTGGCGCTGATGCACGAGCTGATCGAGAACGACTGGCTGGACCACGACTACATCGCGCAGCACACCGTCGGCTGGGAGCAGCTTCGCGAGCGTGCGCTGCAATGGCCGCCGGCGCGCGCGGCCGAAGTCTGCGGCGTGCCCGAAGCGCAGATCGCGGCGCTCGCGCGTGCTTACGGCACGACGAAGCCGGCGGCGATTCGCCTCAACTACGGCATGCAGCGCGTGCGCGGCGGCGGCAATGCGGCGCGCGCCATCGCCTGCCTGCCCGCGCTGACCGGCGCCTGGCGGGATCGGGCCGGCGGCCTCCTCCTGAGCAGCTCGGGCCTGTTCCCGGTAGACCGCGCCGCGCTGCAGCGGCCCGACCTGCTGGCCGGCCGGCGCCCGCGCACCGTCAACATGAGCACGATCGGCGATGCGCTGCTCGACGCCGCGAACCCGATCCACGCGCTGGTGGTCTACAACAGCAACCCGGTCGCCGTCGCGCCGGAGTCGGGCAAGGTGGTGGCCGGCTTTGCACGCGAGGACCTGTTCACCGTGGTGCTCGAGCAGTTCCAGACCGACACCGCCGACTATGCCGACTACGTGCTGCCGGCCACTACGCAGCTCGAGCACTGGGACATCCACACGAGCTACGGCCACACCGACGTGCTGCTCAACCGCCCGGCCGTGGCGCCGCGCGGCGAAGCGCGCAGCAACACCTGGGTGTTTCGCGAGCTCGCGCGGCGCATGGGCTTCGACGAGCCCTGCTTCTCGGACGACGACGAGACGCTGTGCCGCAGCGCCTTCGCGCCCGGCGCGATCGACTTCGACGCGTTGCAGGCGCAGGGCTTCAGCAGCCTCGCGCTGCCCGAGGCGCCCTTCGCCGCAGGCGGATTTCCCACGCCCTCGGGCCGCTGCGAGTTCTTCAGCGCCCGGCTGGCCGCGATGGGCGAGGACGGCCTGCCCGATCATGTGCCGAATTACGAACCGGCCGGCAGCTCGAAGGCGTTTCCGCTCGCGATGATCTCGCCGCCGGCGCGCAATTTCCTCAACTCGAGTTTCGTCAACGTGAAGAGCCTGCGTGCCATCGAGGGCGAGCCGCTGCTCGAGATCCATGAAGCCGATGCGGCCGCACGCGGCATCGTCGACGGCGCCACGGTGCGCGTGTTCAACCAGCGCGGCGAGCACCGCTGCCGCGCCGAAGTCTCGCGCCGGGCCCGGCCCGGCGTGGTGCATGGCCTCGGCATCTGGTGGCGCAAGCTCGGGCTCGACGGCACCAACGTCAACCAGCTCACGAGCCAGCGGTTGACCGACATGGGCCGCGGCCCCACCTTCTACGACTGCCTGGTTGAGGTGGCCCTTGATGCCTGAGAGGCGCGCGTGAACAGGAAGCGCGCGGTCTTCGCGGCGGCAGCCTTGCTGTGCCTGGCCGGCTGCGCCGAGCTCAGCTACTACTGGCAGTCGGCCAGCGGCCACCTGGGGCTGATGCGCGCGGCGCGGCCGGTGCCCGACTGGCTGCAGGATCCGACCGCGTCCGAGGCGCTCAAGACCAAGCTGGAGCTCGCGCAGCGAATCCGCCGCTTCGCCTCCTCCGAGCTCGGCCTGCCAGACAACCCGAGCTACAAGGCCTATGCCAACCTGCATCGCCCGGCCGCGGTCTGGAACGTGGTGGCCGCGCCGCCCTATTCGCTCACGCTGAAGACCTGGTGCTTCCCGGTGGCGGGCTGCGTCGGCTATCGCGGCTACTACAACGACGTCGATGCCAGGGCCGAGGCAGAAGCCCAGCGCGCGCTGGGCCTGGAGGCGGCGGTTTATCCCGTGCCGGCCTATTCCACGCTCGGCTGGATGAACTGGGCCGGCGGCGACCCTCTGCTGTCCACCTTCATCGGCTACCCCGAAGGCGAACTGGCGCGCATCGTGTTCCACGAGCTGGCGCACCAGGTGCTCTATGTGCCGGACGACACGATGTTCAACGAGTCCTTCGCGACCGCAGTGGAGCGCATCGGCGGTGCGCGCTGGCTGCAGACCCAGGCCGGCGAGGCCGCGCGGCTCGAATATGCGCAATTCGACGGGCGACGCCAGCAGTTCCGCGCCCTTGCAAACGAGACGCGCCGCGCGCTTGCGGGCATCTATGCGTCGAAAGAGGCGCAGGCCGGCGATTGGCCGGCGGTCGACGCGATGAAGAAGGCGGCCATGGACGACTTCCGCCAGCGCTACGCCGTGCTGCGTGCAGGCTGGACCGGCCCGCGCCAGGGCGCCTACGACGGCTGGGTGGCGCGGGCCAACAATGCGATGTTCGGCGCGCAGGCCGCCTACGACGAACTGGTGCCTGCCTTCGAAGCGCTGTTCGAACGCGAGGGCCGGGACTGGCCGCGCTTCTACGCCGCCGTCAAGCGCTTCGCCGCGCTGCCCAAGGCCGGGCGTGCGCAGGCGCTGAAAGCCGCTGCCGTCCCTGCCACGGCGGACACGCACACCCCACAACCCCATAACCACGACAAGGGAGGCCGCGGTGCCTGATATTCACATCGAACGCAGCCACACCCTGGGCATCGAGGCCGCGCGCGCGGTGGCGCGCCAGTGGATGCAGAAGGTCGAGCGGGACTACGGCCTCGCCTGCAGCTACGACGAAGGCGAGCGCCGCGATGTCGGGCAGTTCGCGCGGCCCGGCATCGATGGCAGCGTCGAAGTCACGGCCGACAGCTTCAGGCTGCGTGCGACGCTCGGCCTTCTGTACGCCAGCTTCAGCGACCAGATCGAGCAGCGGTTGCAGCGCAACCTCGACGAGCTGCTGGGCACGAGCGAGGCCGACGACGACGCCTACAACGACAAGGATTGGCTGTAGGCGCGGGCGCGTTCTTCAGCGCAGCGATTCAATGAGGTCGATGTATTTCTGCTTGGCCTCGTCGGCGCCCAGGCCCTTCTGAGCTGTCCAGGCATCCCACTTGGCGCGTGCAACGATGTCGCTGAAGCTGGGTTTCTTTTCGGTGTTGTCGCCCTGGGTGGCTTGCTTGAAGAGGCCGTAGATCTTGAGCAGCGTCGGGTTGTCCGGCCGTTCGGCGAGCAGTTTGGAATTGGCTTGGGCGGCTTCGAACAGCGCGTTCAGATCGGACATGGCGGCGGGCGGGTTGGAACAAAGACGCGCATCTTAAGTGACGCTGTCGTTGACAAAGATCAGTCGGAGAGCCCCGCGCGCGCCAGTTCCACGTCGAGCCGTTCGCGCGCATCGGCCGGCTCCAGGGCGGCCGCTTTCTCGTAGAGGCGCGTGGCTTCGGCCATGCGTTGGTCGCCTTCGAGCATCAACAGGCCACGGGCGTATTCCATCAGCGCGCTGGCCGAGTGGGGGTTGAGCTGCAAGCCGCGCTCGAACAACTCGACCGCGGTTTCCGCGCGCACCCCGTAGGTCATGCGGCCCACCAGCATCCCGACCTTGTCGATGACTTCGGAATGGAAGGCAGCGAGCGCGATGTGCGCATCGGCATGGTGCGGCTGCAACTCGATCACGCGCTCGAGCGCCCCCTTGACCTTGGTGCCCAGGCCCTGCGCCAGCGCGCGTGCCACGCTGATGCCCTGGCTGTAGCGCCCCAGCGCGTAGGCTTGCCAGTACAGCGCCTGGCAGTTGTCGGGCTCGGCGGCGACCTGCGCGGTGGCGCGTTCGACCACTTGCCTGAACAGGGCCTGGCGCACGGCTTCACGCGGTTCCAGGTAGTTGGCGTAGATGGCGGTGGCCTGGTTCGCGAGCGCCAGCCCCTCGCGGCCGTGTCGCAGGCCCACGGCCGCGGCTCGTTCGAATTCGCCGCTGTGATAGAGCGCCCAGCCCTCGGCCAGCGGTCCGGGCACCGGCGGCTGCAGGCCCTGGCCGGCATGCAGCCGCGGCCAGTGGCTCAGCAGGTTGGCCGTGTCGAAGTACGGCGCGTCTCTATAAGGCAAAAGTGTCCATGGCTCCGTTGCAGGCACCGAGCCGGTCGACAGCAGCGAAAGGGGTTGGATGTCGTGGTGGGGCATGCGATGGAAAAAATGGATTTCAGACCGTTGCCGGTTGATCTTCCCCTGAGTAAGCGCTGCTCAGTGTCAGCAAATGCCGCCGTTGTTCCGTCGCCAGGTAGGGTGCCAGCAGATGCAGCGTGTGATGGGCGCCGCGCAGCAGGGCGCCCTGGGCGTGCGCCGGCTCCAGCGCCTCGCGCGGGTTGCGCACGTACTCGTAGCTGAGCCAGTAGGTCAGCACCACCACCATGCTCTGCGCCAGCGGGTCGACCTCGCGCATGTCGATGTCCAGGTGGCCGGCGCGGCTCATGCCGGCGAGCAGGGTGCGGATGGCGCGCGCCTTGTTCTTCAGGACCAGTTGGAACTGCGTTTCCAGGTGCCGGTTCTTGCTCAGCAGATCGTTGAGGTCGCGGTAGAGAAAGCGGTAGCGCCAGATCAGCTCGAAGAGGCTGTGCATGAAGAACCAGGCGTCTTCGACGTCGTGCACGCCTTCGCTGGCATGCAGCAGCTCGTTGAGCTCGGTCTCGTAGCCCTCGTAGAGCCGGTTGATCAGCTCGTCCTTGGCGGGGTAGTGGTAGTAGAGATTGCCGGGGCTGATGTTGAGTTCGCCCGCCACCAGCGTGGTCGAGACGTTCGGCTCCCCGAAGCGGTTGAACAGGTCAAGCGCGGCTTCGAGGATGCGTTGTGCAGTGCGGCGTGGCGCCTTCTTGGCCATGTCGTAGCCCCGGTTCTTTTGTCTCCTGGGACCACTCTAGCGCAAGTACACGCCGGCGGGGGTCGGTGTTCTTCCTGCCCTCAGGCCCCGCTGCCCGGCTTGTGCCGCCGCGACGGCTTCGCGGCCCCGGGCGGCGTGCGCGCGGCGGTCTTACGCGCCGCGCCGGTCGCGTTCTTGCGTTTCAACTGAGCCTCTAGCGCTTCTACCCGCGCCTGCAGCGCGGCCACTTCCTGGGCCGACGGCATGCCGAGCTTTTCGAGGGCGCGCGCAACCCGGTCCTCGAAGATGTTCTCCAGCTTGCCCCAGCCGCCCGCGGCCTTGGTGCCGAACTCGCTCGCGAAGCCTGCCATCCGGGCCTGGGCCTGCGCGAGCGTCTCCTCGGCGGCCTGCTGGGTCTTCTTTTGCACGCCCATGCCGTCTTTGACCAGCGCCTCGAAAGCCTTGCTGCCTTCCTGCTGCATCTTGGCGAAGGCGCCCAGGCCGGCCAGCCAGATCTGCTGGGCGGAGTCTTTGATCCGGTCGGGTTTGTCGTCGTCTTTGCTTGCCATGAGCTTTCCTTCAAGTACGTCGGAGGCACTCTATCCGTGCTCGCGCCTGTCCGTTAGGGACCGGTGTCTAGCAGCGTCTTGAAACATTTCACGATGGGATAATCGCGCCTCGACCGCCACCCGGCGGTTTTTTTCCAGCACAGCGGGAGATTCCATGATCCTGGTCACCGGCGGCGCCGGCTTCATCGGCGCCAACTTCGTCCTCGACTGGGCGGCGCAAAGCGAGGAAGCGGTCATCAATCTCGACAAGCTGACCTACGCCGGTAACCTCGAAACGCTCGCCTCCCTCAATGGCAACCCCAAGCACGTGTTCGTGCAGGGCGACATCGGCGACAGCGCCCTGGTCGACCGCCTGCTGGCCGAGCACAAGCCGCGCGCGTTGCTCAACTTCGCTGCCGAATCGCATGTGGACCGCTCGATCCATGGCCCCGAAGACTTCGTGCAGACCAACGTGCTCGGCACCTTCCGCCTGCTCGAATCCGTGCGTGGCTACTGGGGCGCGCTGCCGGCCGACCAGAAGGCCGCCTTCCGCTTTCTGCACGTCTCGACCGACGAGGTCTACGGTTCGCTCTCTGCGGCCGACCCGGCCTTCACCGAAGAAAACAAGTACGAGCCCAACAGCCCCTATTCGGCCAGCAAGGCCGCCAGCGACCACCTGGTGCGCGCATGGCATCACACCTACGGGCTGCCGGTGCTCACCACCAACTGTTCGAACAACTACGGCCCCTTCCATTTCCCCGAGAAACTGATCCCGCTGATGATCGTCAACGCCCTCGCCGGCAAGCCGCTGCCGGTGTACGGCGACGGCATGCAGGTGCGCGACTGGCTCTACGTCAAGGACCATTGCAGCGCAATCCGCCGCGTGCTCGAAGCCGGCAGGCTCGGCGAGACCTACAACGTCGGCGGCTGGAACGAGAAGCCCAACATCGAGATCGTCAACACCGTGTGCGCGCTGCTCGACGAGCTGCGCCCGCGCGCCGACGGCAGGAGCTATCGCGAACAGATCACCTATGTGACCGACCGCCCGGGCCATGACCGCCGCTACGCCATCGATGCGCGCAAGCTGGAGCGTGAACTGGGCTGGAAGCCGGCCGAGACCTTCGACACCGGCATCCGCAAGACGGTCGAGTGGTACCTGGACCATGCCGAATGGGTGCGCAACGTGCAGAGCGGCGCCTACCGCGAGTGGGTGCAGAAACAGTACGAGGCCGCATGAAACTGTTGTTGCTCGGCAAGACGGGACAGGTGGGCTGGGAACTGCAGCGCAGCCTGGCGCCGCTCGGCGAGCTGGTCGCGCTGGATTCTGCAAGCAGCGAGTTCCATGCCGATTTCCGGCACCCCGAGCAGGTGGCGCAGACGGTGCTGAAGCTGCAGCCCGACGTGATCGTCAATGCAGCGGCGCACACGGCGGTCGACAAGGCCGAGAGCGAACCCGAACTCGCGCGCACCTTGAACGCAACGGCCCCCGGCGCGATCGCGCAGGCCGCGCAGCAGATCGGCGCGCTGATGGTGCACTACTCGACCGACTACGTGTTCGACGGCAGCGGCGGCCAGCCATGGCAGGAAGACGATGCCACCGGTCCGCTCAGCGTATACGGCCGCACCAAGCTCGAGGGCGAGCAGCTGATCGCCGAGCATTGCACGCGCCACCTGATCTTTCGCACTAGCTGGGTCTACGCCGCGCGCGGCGGCAACTTCGCGAAAACCATGCTGCGGCTGGCCAAGGAACGCGAGCGGCTCACCGTGATCGACGACCAGTTCGGCGCGCCGACCGGTGCGGAGCTGCTGGCGGACGTGACGGCGCATGCGATCCGCGACACGCTGCGCGATCCGGGCAAGGCCGGGCTCTATCACCTGGTGGCGGGCGGCGAGACCACTTGGCATGGTTACGCGCGCTTCGTTCTCGAACAGGCCGAAGCGGCGGGTGTCGAACTGAAGGCCGGGCCCGCGATGGTCGATGCCGTTCCCACCAGCGCCTTCCCGACGCCGGCGGCGCGGCCGCACAATTCGCGCCTGAGTACCATCAAGCTCCAGTCGAGCTTCGGCTTGAAGCTGCCGCCCTGGCAGGCCGGCGTCGCGCGCATGCTGCGCGAGACGCTCTGACTCACGACCCGAAAAGAAAATCCATGACGCAACGCAAAGGCATCATCCTCGCCGGCGGCTCCGGCACACGCCTGCATCCGGCCACGCTGGCGCTGAGCAAGCAACTGCTGCCGGTGTACGACAAGCCGATGATCTACTACCCGTTGAGCACGCTGATGCTCGGCGGCATGCGCGACATCTTGATCATCAGCACGCCGCAGGACACGCCGCGCTTCCAGCAGTTGCTGGGCGACGGCAGCAAGTGGGGCATCAACCTGCAGTACGCGGTGCAGCCGAGCCCGGACGGGCTGGCGCAGGCCTTCATCATCGGGGACCGCTTCATCGGCAACGCGGCAACTGCGCTGGTACTCGGCGACAACATCTTCTACGGTCACGATTTCGTGCACCTGCTGTCGGATGCAGATGCCAGGACGGACGGCGCGACCGTCTTCGCCTATCACGTGCACGATCCGGAGCGCTACGGCGTGGTCGCTTTCGACGCGAAGGGCAAAGCCAGCAGCATCGAGGAGAAGCCCGCCGAGCCGAAGAGCAGCTATGCGGTGACGGGCCTCTACTTCTACGACAACGAGGTCGTGGACATCGCGAAGGCGGTGAAACCGAGCGCACGCGGCGAGCTGGAGATCACCGCGGTGAACCAGGCCTACCTCGAACGCGGGCGGCTCAATGTGCAGATCATGCAGCGCGGCTACGCGTGGCTGGACACCGGCACGCACGAGAGCCTGCTCGAGGCGGGCCAGTTCATCGCAACGCTCGAACACCGGCAGGGACTCAAGATCGCGTGCCCCGAAGAGGTGGCGTGGCGCAATGGCTACATCACGACGGAGCAGCTCGCCGCGCTCGCCAAGCCGCTCGAGAAGAGCGGCTACGGCATGTACCTGCACCGCCTGCTGAGCGACGGGGTGCGCTCGTGAAGGTCACGCCGACGGCGATCCCCGATGTGCTCGTGCTCGAGCCGAAGGTGTTCGGTGACGCGCGGGGCTTCTTCATGGAGAGCTTCAACCAGAAGGCCTTCGACGAAGCGGTCGGCAGGCACGTCGAGTTCGTGCAGGACAACCATTCGCGTTCGGCCAGGGGCGTGCTGCGCGGGCTGCACTACCAGATCGAGCAGCCGCAGGGGAAGCTGGTGCGGGTGACGAGCGGGGCGGTGTTTGACGTTGCGGTGGATATTCGAAAGTCGTCGAAGACCTTTGGGCAGTGGGTGGGGGTGGAGCTCACTGCGGAGAACTACAGGCTGTTGTGGGTGCCTGAAGGGTTTGCGCACGGGTTTCTGGTGTTGAGCGAGTCGGCGGATTTTCTGTACAAGACGACGGATTACTATGCGCCGGCCCACGAGCGATGCATCGTTTGGAACGACAAGGGGCTTGGCATCAAATGGTCGAGTGGCGCTATGCAACCCCTGTTGTCCGTCAAAGACGCCGCTGGTAGCGCATTCGCGAGTGCCGAAATGTTTGTTTGATTTATATCTGGCATGCAACCAATTGATCGCGTGTTAGCTTGCACGTTTTGCGCGCCCCAGAGCCTTCGATGGGCATAGTTTCACATTAAGTCGGAGTGGCGATCTTGAGTGAACTTCAAAAGTTGATCAACAAAGTCCTCGCGTCTATTGACGTGGCATTGACTCGTCGCACAACACTAGACCGCACGCGCTCAGAACTGAACAATGTTCGCGTCGCACTTGAAGCCGAGCGAGCGGAAGTACAAATACTAAAAGCTGCTTTGGTATCGCAGCATTCAATCACATCGCTGGCAGATGAGACAGTTTTGCGAATCGCTGAGAAATCACGAGCGGATATGCGCAATCTACGTCGCGATCTTATTCGGCATCAGATCGCGGATCGCTGGAGTGTTGTCGACGCGGTCGAAAGAGCGACTGCCGGCCCAAACGCAGCCAAGTGGAATTGCCCGCTGTGTCAGCATACTTCCGAATGCAGCGAGTTCAGAGCTTACAGCTCGAATTGCATATTCGGCGGCGGCATACTGCAGCGGCACCAGTGCCCGCAGTGCGACGTTATTTTTGGACCAGTAAAGATGCTGTCGCTCTCGCCGAAGGAACTTGCACAGGAGTATGAATGGCACTATCAAGTCTACGAAGAGGGTGACTCTACGGACGCAGAGGTGCGCGCATTTAAGTCTTTGAACCCGAGGCGGGACGGTGTGTATCTCAATTTTGGTGCAGGTGCTTGGTCGAGGAGTGTGCAAGTATTGCGACAGGAAGGTTGGAACGTACTGGCCTATGAACCACACAGTTCTGCCTCGACAACGGAAGACTGGGTAATTGCAGGGGAGGCAGCGTTGCATGATCGTCGCTTTGATGGCCTGTTTTCAAACAACGTGTTGGAGCATTTTCGCTATCCGGTTGAAGAGCTACGGCGCATGAAGCAATGGCTCAAACCAGGCGCGTTGATGGCCCATGCGACGCCATGCTACGAGTACCTCTATGAGTACACCCGCTTCCATCTCTTCTTCTTCCCGGGCCGTTCACGCGAACTGCTTGCGCAGCAAGCGGGACTATCTATCAATGGCTTTGAGGTCGATGGTCACTTTATGAACTGCGTGTTTAGGTCAAACGAGGACAATCGGATTGAAAGCGGCGGCGTGCCCGCCAATTTGGTCAGCGCGGCGCTTAGCCCTCACTGAGCGCTCGCTTCGTTGAGTCTGCGATCATGGAAAATGTAGGGTGCTCGTTAACTAGTTCGGTCACTATGACCTTTCCCCTCCCGTTAGCCCCGCAATCGACAGCGGCCCGGAGTTCATCAGCTGGGCCTTCATGGTTTGGGCGCAGACGCATGGCATTCGGGCATCCTGATCGAGTCGGGGCCGACCCATGCAGAACGGCTACGTCGAGAACTTCAACGGCAAGTTTCGGGATGAGTGTCTGAACGAGCAGTGCTCGAGATGCTGCGGCAGGCCAGGGCGGCCAACGACATCAACTCGCAACTCCGGGACTTCCTCTTATAAATGGGGCGCGAAAGGATAGATCATCGGAGGCAACCCGGAAACTACAGCGCACTAGTTCCTGAAAAGTAACCCGGGACTTTGAGATCGATCGGCGCGTGGATACCAAGCTGCTGATCAGCGTGGCGCCCGAAGGTCTATCTGGGCGCGTGCACTGAGCGAATGCAATAGCTTGAGCTGCGCGAGTGCCTAAGAAGGTCGCAATCTGAGTGTGAGACCGCCATGTCAGTTGGCTTGTTTCATGTGCTCGCGTCGAACTCGAGGCCAAGTCAGGGGCGCGCGTTGTCCTTTTGAATTTCCGTATCTGGCGGTTGAGCGGCGCTGGACGGGGCGAGAGTGTCCGAAGATCCGCTGATTCGGCGCTTTATCCCGCTCAAGATTCGCTTCTCCTTCACGGCTGAATGGAGGCGACGCAGCTGCGTTCTGATTCGACGCGCGGGGGCCGTGAGTCGCCAGGAAGTGCTTGCCATCACTGCCTCAAGATGCTGATCCATGTCGGCTGCTCTCGCTTCAGAGTGCGATAGCTGTTCCAGGAGGTCGGCATTGCGAGATTCGAGTTGTCGCATGTCGAGTTCGACTTGTTCGAGGCGGGCCAACTCCTGGTTGAGTCTTCCCTCCGCCTGCGCAAGTCTTTCATGCGCCTGCGCAAGTCTTTCATGCGCCTGAGCGTTGAGTTTCGCCGTCAGGTCGACACACCACGGACTCGAGGCACTGAGTTGGGCGCCATCGAACACGTTGGGCGGCGTTCGAAGGCTCTCGGCCAAATGCGCATGCTCCGAAGCCGTGTAGAAGCGGTTCAGGCCATCGAAGTACGCGAACTCGTAATCGGCCTCTATCAATAATTTGTCCGCGCCTTCGTAGGCGAGTTGCGGCGACATCGGAACTGTCGCCTCGATTAGGACGATCCAGGGTCGCAATGCTTGACTATCCCAACCCTGAAGAACCCTCTCCTCAAGTCCCTCGACGTCGATTTTCATCCAATGCACAGCCTTACCATTCAGTGACCCCAGGGCATCCTTTAGTGGCAGCATCGGGACGCTGACGACATTCGCGTTGAAGCCGTGCTGCACGCGATGGCTCTCCGCGTAGGCTTGGATGCCGGTGCTGAGCCCAGTGCCAGGAATAATGTTCAAGTCCAAGGTCCCTGTGGTATCCGACAGCGCCAGCTCGAAGACCATCTCGTCTGGCCTGTCCTGCCGCAGCAGTGCGGCGTACTCGGGGACGGGCTCCACGTGCACTCCACGCCAGCCTTTCTCGTAGAAGCCCTTGCTAACCGAGTCGAAAACCGGATGCTGCGCCCCGATATCGATATAAAGGCCGTTTTGCACGTGCTTGAGGGCGCGCCATAACATGACATCCTCGAAGTTCTGTGAGTAGGAGGTGAAAGTCATAGGTTCGAGAAGTTCTATTTACGCCTGGAATGCCCGAAGGTATGCGGCATGCTCGTCAAGGCGAGCATGGTGATGAGGCCGCATCCTTGCCTAGCGCCTGCGTCACCATTCTCACCAGGTTTCAATGGTGCCTGGTCTGAGCGATCTTCCGCACGAATGCAGACGCGCTTGCTCGGGTTCCCCCGATCTCCGGGAGGTCAAGCCTCATCCTGGGGTTGAGATAGATTTTGTGAGTTGGCGCGGGTGGTCGAAAATGTGTCGTCCAGATGTGAGAGCAGCGTCACGCCTCGCTTGCATTCGAAGTGAGTTTGGTTCAAGCCGAACACGCGATACTGAAGACCGAAGGTCGTGTCACAAAGCTCGAAATCGAGTTCGATCTTCGATCTTTGATTCGTCAGCTCACGTGCGCACAGCGTGCGTGAAACGAGTATGGCTTCGCGGCCGTCCATGATGTCCACGCTCAACATCGGCGCCGCTTCATCATCGGCTGAGTCAAGCAGTCGCAGATCGAACCCGACGGTGTAGCGGCCCCTCGGCAACGGCATGTAAGGACCGTACAGGAGCGCCCCCGGGACTCCCTGTGAACGCAACCAGCGTTCGCCGTCGATGGTCACCGGCAGGCCTACGTTCGTCTGCATCCTACCGACGCGGTCGGACCAAGCGACACGGAACGCCTTCTCCACGAGTGCCGCGACGCGCTCGCTGTCAGGTGCCTGGGCTGTCTTTCGAGCAACGATCCACCACGAGAAAGAGTGATCGGGCTCGGCGATCGCATCGCGGATGCGCCGATCCATCGGCCAGGGCTTGTTGGGCGACAATTGATCGAAGGGAAGCCGCGCACCCGTCTTGGGATCTGCACACAGCCATGTTCCCCGGACCGCCTCGACCTCGAAGCCCGCGGCCGCAATGAGTTCCGCCGCCTCTGCCGGCGTGAACTCGAGGATGTGTTCCGGATGGCTCCAGTTCTGCGCACTCGTGATTGATCGATTGGGACTGTCGACGGCGAGCACCCCGCCCGGCTTGAGCACGCGGTGACTCTCCGACAGGAATGCGCTGATGTCGTGGGGCCAGAGGTGCTCGATGTTCTGCCCGGAAAAGAGGATGTCGCCTACGCCGGTCGCGATCGACGACATGTCACCCGCCGTGTTGGCGATCCATTCGACGTTGTCGGGGAGGTCTGTCGGTTTGTGCGAGTAGTACTCGATGCCGATGTGCTTCTCGGGTGCGCACTTTTCCTGCACCCATTTGAAGTACCAGGTGTCGGCGCAGCCGACGCTGATGAAACAGGGCGCGCGCTGGGGAAGCCGGGCCAGCTCTTGCCCGCGCAAATGATGAAGTAGGTGACTGAAGTCTTTCTGTGCAACGTCGACGCGCGCCTTGGCGAAAGCCGCATCCAGCGGATCCACGGGCGGGGGCGGCTTCAGCGCCCGCCTCACCGTGGCCTGTAGGGAGACAGGCAAAGCACCGAAGAACGGTCTTGCGATCGATTTCGTCATCTTGCTGAGGCTCGTCATACCGTTCCCCGTCCCAAAACGCCCGATTTGAACATGCCCGATACGGCGCACCATACGCCTCAGCCCTGATCGATGTCGAGCGCCGGCAGCGGTAGGTTCGGCAGCTGCAATCCCAGAAAGTGATCGAGCATCTGGAAGTGGTCCTCCAGGAATTCGCCTTCCAGCGGCGGCAGTGCATCGATCGGCAGCCATTGGACTTCAGCGGCATCGTCGTCCGCACGGATCGCCGGCAGCGGGCGGTCTCCCAGATCGAAGAAGTGCACATGAGTAAGCGTTCGGCCCCTGCTGCTGCGGCCCGGCCGATCGAAAAGGGCCGTGCTTTTCAAGCAGGCGCGCAAGCTCGTCGATGGCACGTCGAGGTGCGTTTCCTCCTCGAGCTCGCGCTCGGCGGTTTGCCGCGCGGTTTCGCGCTCCTCCATGAAGCCGCCCGGCACGCCAATCAGGCCCTTGCCCGGTGCATGCGCGCGTCTGATAAGCAAGACATGATCACGGCATCTCACGACGCAATCCACCGTGAACAGTACCGGCGGATGCGGCGCGCAGGCCCAGGAGGACTTGTAGTCTCTGAGCATCTGCCATTCCGGCCGCAGTTGTTCCGATCCGCGTTTTGCCATCCAATCGCGCAGGAAGTCGACGGTGCTGGCTGGCAGAACGTCGGCAACGCGTACTAGCATTCGTTCGGGATCATCGGCGTCGGCACCAAACAGCGTGTCGAGCACCCGGGAGGCATCAACGCCGGCGACCGGCTCCACGCTGCGCCATCCCCAGTCCGGAAGCTCGGAAAGGCAGTCCTGCAATTCGCTTGTCAGTCGCCCGATCAGAGTGCGTGAACCCCTTGACCCGAGGACTGCATCGACGGTCTCGCGCAATGCTGCGGCCCACACTGTCTGTTTGTAACGGTCGCGCAGCGGTATGACATGTACCCGGGCGCGTTGTGCCGTCGGTACTGCCGCCCTGATCATTCGCGCGCATTCACGCCATGTGAACGGATGAGTCGCTGAGCGGGCCTGAAAGGCCGAACCAATCACCACCACGCAGTTCGGTGCGGTGTCCAGCGCCTGCAGCAGCGAGGCCCGATGGCCATTGTGAAATGGTTGGAAACTGCCGATCAGCACGGCGGCATCCGATGCTCCGGCACAGGGGGCATCAGATCCTTTGTCGATCAGACTGCCAGTAAGAGATGGACCCATTGAATCATTTTGTTTGCATGAGTACGTGGCCCAAGCTGATTTCGCGATACTGCTGGCCTAAAAAAACATCCAGTCACTCGCGCCGCCCGGCGTACGAGGTTTCTGCGTTTCGAACACCAGTAGGATAGCGACGTCGCGTCCCTGTCATCCTTGTTCCCCTTCGAATCCGGAACTGTGACAACACGATGCAATAATTTCGCATGCAAAGGACATCTCAAGCAAATGACTAAGAGCACCAAGCTCCAGCGTTGCCGCGTCAGCGGCAGTACCAATCTTGTTCCGGTGTTGAGCCTCGGTGAGCAGGCCTTGACCGGGGTCTTTCCCCGTTCGGCACAAGAGTCGGTCACCGCGGGGCCGCTTTCGCTGGTCTGGTGTCCGGAGTCCGGGTTGCTGCAACTGGACCATTCCTACGATCTGGGCGAGATGTATGGAGACAACTATGGCTATCGCTCCGGTCTCAACCAAAGCATGGTGCGGCATCTGACGCAGAAGATCCGGGAGCTCGAACGCTTCGCCGGACTCAAATCCGGAGACGCGGTCCTCGACATCGGTAGCAACGACGCCACTTCTCTGAAGGCCTATTCGATCCAGGACCTGGTTCGTACTGGCATCGACCCGACCGGCGTGAAGTTCGTTCAGTATTACACGGACGGCATTTCCCTCATCCCCGATTTCTTCTCTGCAAAGGCGTACTTTGCAGCCGGCGGAAAGCAGGCAAAGATCGTGACATCGATCGCAATGTTCTATGACCTGGAAGACCCAATCGATTTCGCGCGTCAGATCGAACAGGTCCTTGCCCCAGGCGGCGTCTGGCATTTCGAGCAGAGCTACATGCCATCGATGCTGCGCATGACCTCCTACGACACGGTTTGCCATGAGCATCTGGAATACTACTCACTGGGCGTAGTGCAACGCATCCTGGACGCTGCGGGCTTGAGAGCAGTCGACGTGAAGATGAACGCGGTGAATGGCGGAAGCTTCGCTGTTTCAGCCGTGCGCAAATCGGACAGCCGCCGTGGCGGCGAGGCGGTGATCGACTGGTTGCTCGAGCAAGAAGACGGCATGGGCCTCGATACGCCGAGGCCCTATCGCGATTTTGAGGAACGCGTTTTTCGTCATCGCAAGGACCTGATGCGGCTGCTGAAATCATTGGCTGCCGATGGGAAGAAAGTGCTTGGCTACGGTGCTTCGACCAAAGGCAACGTGGTCCTGCAGTTCTGCGGTGTGACCACCTCCGAATTGCCCGCCATTGCGGAGGTGAACCCGGACAAGTTCGGCGCCTACACGCCAGGAACCAACATTCCGATCATCAGCGAAGCTGAAGCTCGGGCCATGAAACCAGACTACTTCCTCGTGCTGCCCTGGCATTTCAAGGAAGGCATTCTCCAGCGTGAAGCGGAATTCCTGGCGAATGGCGGGCGCATGATCTTCCCGTTCCCGGAAGTGGAAATCGTCTGACGTGCGGCAACAGGAGGGATAAGGTCATGGGGTTCGTGTCTTATGCCCAGAACAACGAGGACGTTCTGCTGCACCGCGTGTTCGGGGGGCAGCAGACGGGCTTCTACGTGGACGTGGGTGCCTATCATCCAGTCCTGGGCTCGGTTACGAAGGCGTTCTATGACCTCGGCTGGAGCGGCATCAATATCGAACCCGGCCCCGTATTCGACGAACTGGCCGCGGCGCGTCCGCGCGACGTGAATCTGCGCATGGCCGCGCTCGACCATCGGGGCGAAGTCAGCTTCCGCCTGAACATCGAGGACCCCGGCATGTCGCAAGTGGCGAATGGTGACGACGACGAGGGCGTCGCTGTGCCCTGCGACACCCTCGAAGGCGTCGTGCACGCGCACGCTCACGGCCGCCCGATCGATTTCATCAAGATAGACGCCGAAGGCGCGGAGGAGGCGATCGTCCGCAGCACTGACTGGCGATCGCTGCGACCGCGCGTTCTCGTGATCGAGGCAACGCGCCCCTGGAGCAATGTCCTGTCCAACCAGCAATGGGAGCCCCTGCTTCTGGAGCAAGGCTATCTCCGTGCCTACTTCGACGGCATCAACTGCTTCTATGTGCCGGAGGAGGCTGCGCAGCAACTGATGCGCAGCTTCGAGACACCGGTCAATGTGCTTGACGGCGTTCTCCACAACAACGTGGTGCAGGCGCTGGCCTCACTCGAGACCGCCCGCGATCAGGTAGCCGCGTCGGAGAAGCGCGCGGGCGATCTTGGCGAGGCACTGGAGAGGCGCGCAGCCGAGCTCGAGGAGGCATTGCGCGAGAACCGCGAACTCAAGGGGGCACAGAAGGATTGGCTCGCCGAACGCGACGACTTGCTTGCCGAGAGGGACAGCTTCGCCGAAGCGAACGGCTCGCTGCGGCAACAATGCGACAACCTCCTGCGGGAGATCCAATCATTGCAGGTGAAAGTGGCTGCTCTGGAGAATCCCCAGCCTTCGATTGCGGCCGCTTCATCGATCGAGCCGATAGCCGGTTCGCAGCAGCCCCGCTCCAGCTTTGCGCGCCGTGTCGCGAAGAAGGTGTTTCGGATGGCCCGTCCGATTGCGAGGCCCATCGCCTGGCGCCTGCGCAGCTTCATGACCGCCGATCTGCTGGCGCGGATCGCCGACGTTCAGACAAAGCTCTCGTCGACGGCAGCGCTTGCGCCCTCCAACGCGGCCGCTCTGCAGCAGAGCTTGAACGAAGCGATCGGCGAGATGCGCCGTCTCGGAGGCGCATCGCAAGACTCGCTGGCGCTTGCAGAGGTGCGCCGACTTGCCGCCGAGATGGAGAAGATGCTGCTCACGCTGGCCATGGAGTCGGCCATGGCTCCGCGCACCACGGTGGCGGAGGAGTCCGCGCGCACCCCTCATTGACACAGGATCCGGGCGCGGGAGCGATTGATCGAGACCCCGCTGCCGACCTGCATCGTCTCACGCATTCCCAAGCCAGTCGGCGGTGGCGAGCGCGAAGTCGCGCCACGTCGCGAGCTTCATGTGCGCTGCCCCTCGCCAGGCTGTGGTCGCGGCTTCATCTTCACTCAGGCGCAATACGGCGTCCGCCAGCAGTTCCGCGTCTGCACGCTGCAGGCGAATCTGGCCGTCCGAAGGCAACGCCTCCAGGCTCGGCATGCTCGCGAGCGTGATCACCGGGATGCCCGCATGAAGGCTTTCGATCGGCGGCAGTCCGAAGCCGGCGAATTCGGGGATGTAGATCGTGGCTCGCGCCTTGCGCAACTGGTTCGCGACCTCTTCGTCGCTTGCCTGCGAAATCCATCGAAACTGCGGGTATCTCTTGGCGGGCTCCAGCCATGACAGACCGATGCCCTCGTAGGGGCTGCCGATCAGCGTCAAGGGCATGTCGTGGCCGGCAGCCCAGAGCCGGAGAAACGCGGCCACGATGACCTCTTGGTTCTTCCAGCCGTCCAACGATCCTAGCGCGACGAAAGGGCGCCGGTCTGCATCCCATTGTTGGCGCTCGAGGGGCAAGCCGTCCGCGCCGAGCGGAAGGATGATGCCCTCCGAGAAAGCCTGCCCGCGCATGACGCGCTGAATGTACTCGCGGCGCGTGCGCTCGCTGATGTGGGCGATGTGCGATACGGACTGCACAAGCCGCAAATAGTTCATCGCGGGAACCGCTGTGCGCATACCGACCTGCTCGGGTGCGAGAAAGGGCAGGAAATCATAGGCGAGCAAGGCGACCGTGCTTTTCCGGTTCGTGATCTGATCCTGGTAGTACAGGCAGCGCGCGGGGTCATAGAAAACCTCCGGAAGAAATCGAACGGCAGTCTTCGGAAGCGACGGCATGCCTTGCGCCTCGGACGCCGCGACAATCGCAGAGCTGAGCTCCGCGTGCGGGAGGCTGCGCGCCGCCTCGGTCCGGTCGCTCATCAACGCCACTGCGGCATCCGGCACTGCCACGAGCCCCCGTCCGTGCTCGAACCGCGCCACATGCAGCTCGGGGCTGTTGGAAGGCCAGGCGCGTAGGAGCTCTCGCACGACGCGCTGAACGCCGGTTCGAACAGGGTTCTGATACAGCTCGGTGCAGTCGAGGATGGCGGATCTCATCGGGCGAGCTCCGTGACTGCTTGGCGAGCCGGCACGTCAAGTTCCAGCACGTGACAGAGCCGCTGCGCATAGGTGGCGAAGCTCCGTTCCTGGCTGTAGGCCCTTCGGGTTTCTTCTCGCCGGCTGGCAGCCCCCGGCGTACGGGTTTGATCAAGAAGATCGGCAAGCGCCTCGGCGAGCAGCAACGGGCTGATGGCATCGCGAATCGTGCGTATGTATGCCTCCGGTACACCGACGCTTTCGGTGAGCGACTGGTTAGCGACCGCGGGCAGACCGGCGGCTGCACAGTCCAGTAATGCGCCGGACAAGCCTCCGAGACCGTAAGTCCGCAACTGAACGCCCAGATCGCTTCCAATCAGGTGATCACGATAGTCCTGCTCGGAGACATAGCCCTCCATGAAGCGGACATGTTCCTGGAGGCCAAGTCGCTGCACCAGCGCGTGCAATCCCGTTCCGCAGTCGGGCATGCCCTTCAGGTCGCCGACAAAGTGCAGCTTGCCACCGATGCCCCAGCGACGAAGGCTGTCCAACGCCCAGATGCATTCCTCGGGCGCTTTCGTCGTGTGGACGAAACCGAAAGTCGTGATGACAACGTCGTCTTTCGTCACGCCCATCCGCGCGCGCGCTTCGGCGCGGGCTTCGGGCGAAAGCTCTTCCGCATGCCATGGCCTGTAGATGCTGAATGGTATGTAGGCGGGCCTCATCCCGTACTTCTCGGCGCAGAGATCGACCGTTCGCGGCGAATGTACGATCATCGGCGCTGCGTTCGACGCGATGCCTCCGAGGAAGAGTGCTTTCAGCTTCCCTTCATCGCGCACCCATTCCTGCAGCTCGGTCTGCTCAACGGTTCGTCCCAGTTCCAGCTCGGCGATCGATCGGGCCCGATCCGGTCCTAGCAAGTGATAGAAGAAGCCGAGCATTCGCGCGTCGTGGGCGATGCACGCGCCTCCATAGCGCTGCAGGTGTTCGAAGATCCGCAAATGAAAGTGCGAGTTGCCGACAACACTGATCACGCGGTCGAAGCTGGGCATCAAATGCGGCAGCGCGGTCAGTGGGCGGATGCTGCTGACACCGGGTTGCGGGGTTGGAAACTCCGTTTCGGTGAACAGATGCAGATCGACCAGGCGACCAAGATCCGGACATGTGGCGGCACTGTAGTCGGCCACGCCCGAGCGAGACGGAGGCAAAGGCGTCAGCATCGCCACGCGCGGACGGCGGTTGCGTGACACGGCCGGCGCGGACAGCGTCCTCGGCGGGTCCAGCAACATATCCCAGAACCGTGCGGCGACCTCTTCGCCGCGAAAGCGCGGCCAGAGATCCTCTTGCCGCCGGATCTCTTCAGCGCGCCAGTGCGCATCCAAAGCAATGTCGTCAAGCGTCCTGGCAAGAGATTGATCGTCGTCCGGATCGAAGCGCAGCGCCGGATTGCTGATGAGTTCCCGGTGCGCCGGAATATCGGAGGCCAGGACCAGCGCGCCAGAGGCCATGCCCTCTATCACCGGCAGCGAGAATCCTTCGTCGCGAGAAGGCGAAACGACAGCCAATGCGTGTCGATACATGGCGAGAAGCTCGCTGTCCGACACTTGCCCAGGCACTTTGATCAAGTCGGCCCGTCCTCCGCTGGCGACGGCCAGCGCACGGAACTGTTCCGCATGCCACTCCGAGTAGTTGCCGCCGATCAATAGCGGAACTCCTCGGCCGTCCTGCATTCGTGCCGCGCTCGCATGCGCGCGGATCACGACTTCCGGGTTCTTGCGCGGATCGCCTCCGCCCACGACCAGAACGTGTCGTGCTTCTCCGGCAGCGGCATGCGCTTGCAGGAATAGCGGCGCGAGCGGACAGCCGGTAACGACGATCGAGCGCTCCGGCACGCCCACCTCGGCGCGAAGGTCGGCGGCAGCACTGTGCGAGATCGGGGCGAACAAATCGCACTGCGCCAGCCAGCGTATCGAGTCGGCATATCTCAACCGGTCTGCGCGGGTGGGGAGATAGCGTTCCGGATGACGGCGGGGAATGAAGTCGTAGACGATGGCTGCGCGCAGCAGGCGTGCGTTGGCATGAAGGCGCGCCGTGAAGTCGCACGCGTGCGTCATCGGAGAGAGCGAGACGAAAGCAGCCACCGAGGGGTGCTGGGTGCGGATCGCGCGTTCGGCCGCATAGGCATTGGAGACGACGTGGTCAAACAGCCCCCGTGCTTCATCGCTCAGCGACGGCAACTGCGGGTCGACCAACCCGATCAGGCGCAGCCCCGAGCTTTGGGGGGCATGCTTCAGCAACGTCAGTGCATGCCGACCGACGCCCCGATGGGCATAGTCAGGATCTTGCAGCGAGCGTGCGTCGAGAACGATGTCGCGCTGGGTCACCGATGTCGATCGCGGCGCACAGGTTTCTGAAGATAAGGCTTTCATGTTGTTCCGGCTGCGCAAAGCATCAGAATGCGGGGTCAGTGCCGCGATGTTCGTCGTTGTAGAACCCGTGTCACGACCTTCGTCATACCGCTAGTTCCTGCGGGCGAATGCATGGGAGACATTGTGCAAGAACGCGGGTGCGACGCTGGCAGGAGAAAACTGTTGTACGTGCTGCTGCGCGATGCGCACGTATGCGTCATAGCTATCGGGAGTCCCGTCCCCGCGCCATGCATCCGAGCGCACTGCTTCGATCTCGGACCGTAGCGCGCGCGCAAGTTGCTCGACATCGCCAGTGCGCACCAGCGTGGCGAGCTGGCCGGAAATATCGGGCGTATTGGAGTTCTCATAGGCGACGACGCGGCAGCCGCTCGCCACGGCCTCTACGATCGGTACGCAAAAGCCCTCGTGGTATGTGGGCAGCGCGAAGATGTCGGCTTCGCGAAGAGTGGCATGCTTGAGCTCGTCGGGTGCACTGCCGTGGATGCGGATCCGCAGCTTGGTGCCGAATCTCCGAGAGAGATCGTTGATCTGCCGTTGCATGGATGCGACCATCGTCGGATCCGAAAACGCCAAATTGCCGATGAAATCGAGCTGAACCGTGTTGTCGAGACTGCCATCGCGAGCAATCGCTTCGACCGCCGACAGCAGCTCGTGCGGTCCCTTGGCCTGGGTAAAGCGGCCGACGAAGGCGATCCGGACCACGCCGTCATTGAAACTCGGTTTATGCGCCGGCGCCTGAAGGGCCGAATGCACGGCAAGCGGGACCACCGACGCACGCGTCTTCAAGCCGCGCGACCTGAGCACCTCCAGATTGGTTCTGCTGTCGCAAATGACGTGATCCGCCCACCGGATGTTGTCGAGCTGCGCGAAGGACTTTTCGATCAACCATCGACTCTCCGGCGGCACCAGCGATGCGGGTGTAATGTTGTGGAAGACGACCACCTTGCGAGCCCGGTTCGGAATGATGGGGAACAGGTTGAACAGCGAATAGTAGATTCCGAAATGAAAGATGACGAGATCGCTGTCCAGAAAGTGTCTGCTGCGAACGATGTCCGAAATGCTGGTACATGCCGTGAACGGTAGCTCCTGATCGTCGCAGCTGAACGCGAAGAGGCGAATGTCCTCGTGCCCGGCCTGCCGCAGGAACGCGAACTCGTCCCGGATGGCATTGGATATCGCGTCGTTGCGAACGCAGACGCTGTTGACGTACGAAATCTTCATTCCGGTTCAGGTGACGCGTCATGGTTTCGCCGCGCGAGCCGATAGAGTTCGAGGCTGTCCTGCGCCATCCGCGATGCCGAGAAGTGCTCGGCGAAGCGAGCGCGACCCGCTTCACCGAGGCCTTGCCTCAACGATGGAGATTTCAGCAGCCGTAGAACCGCGTCTGAAAGTTGGTCAACGTCGCCCGGAGCAACCAGCAATCCACTCTCGTCGGCAGCGACGACTTCTGGCATGCCCCCGGCGTTGCAGCCAATCACCGGCTTGCCCACGCGCATCGCCTCCAGGAACACGAGGCCGAACGATTCGAAGCGACTCGGTGCGACGAAGATGTCGCAGGCAGCGTACGCCGCTTGGAGCGCTTCTTCGTCGAGATGGCCTTCGAAACGAACTTGGTTTTGCCAGGTCCTGCCTGCCTTACTGGCAAGGAACTCGTCCGCATAGGGCTTTCCGCTCGGCGAGGGCAAAGCCGCGTTACCCACGATCCTGAACACGGTAGAAGGTGCCATTTCGAGCACGCGTGGAATGGCCTCGAGCAGCACGTCGATGCCTTTGCGCGCTTCGAGTCGTCCCACGAAGAGCACGACAGGCACTTCGTTGGGCGAGACTGCGGCGACATTCGTCGGCGCCTTCATTCCGAGAGGCGCGACCTGTGTCCTACGGTCGTCGAATCGGAAGCCGTAGGCCTCTTCGATTTCGCGTCGGATCGCGTGACTGATGGCCCGGACGGCGTCCGATTCCTGCATCAGTCGTTTCTCAGTGCGCAGCAGCGGGCTGCCGTAGGTCGCCATCCAGTTGCCGTCTGCCCGTTGCGCGGGATGCGTGTCGAGCCAGAAATGCATCGTTGTCTGCAGACTGGTCACCAGCGGCCAGCGGCGATCGACAAGGTAGGCGATGCCTTCGCAATCCCATATCGGCGCTTCGATGACGTCGATATTGCGATGGGTCGCGATGCGCTCGGTCTCTGCGCGAGCGCTGGCGGACCAGTTCCAGATATCCTGCGGCAGCCCCGCTTCGGCGATCTCCGGCGGGCGATCGACATGTTGCGGAACGATGCGATGGACCCAGACGCCGTGCTCGAAGTCGACGCGGTTGATGTCGTTGCTTTGAGCGATAACATGAACAATGTTGCCGCGCGCTGCGTAGGCTTCGGCAAGATCGCGGGTGAAGGTCGCGATGCCACCGCTCTGCTCCGGCGGGAAACTCTTGGACACCAGCACCAGCGTGCATTCGTCGACGTTCTTGGTTGGCGTGAACTCTGCAAACTGCCCGAGCCACTTGTTGCGCTTTGCGTCGTCGATCATCGCGCCTGGACGCGGGCCTTCAAGGCCTCTACGCATACCGTCCACGATCGCGCGCTCGACATCCTTGTTGAAGGCTTCGACGTCGTCAGATGAGACGAGTTCGGCCGATAAGGCCCAGAGCATCTCCTTGCGATGATCTTCTACGAAGGTGGCTTGCTCCTGCAGGATTCGATCCATCGGATAGAACTGCCGGGCATGCTTGAGCATGTAGTAGATCTTGTTCTTGATGATCGGATAGCGAAAGCGAGCAACGCGGTTGTTGCCTCGGATGTTGCTCGGCGCGTACTTGTGATGAACAAATGCGTTGGGCAATTGCGCGATAAGGTATCCCGCATCCACGATCCGGGCGCAGACATCGGTTTCATCAAGGAAGTACTCGTACTCCTCATCGAAGCCGCCGATGCCCAGGAGTGCAGCAGTCCGAAAAGACGAGTTAGCCCCCAGCAGATGCGGAAAGCGAAGGCTGTTCGGATACGAAAGGTACGGCATCGGTTCCGGCGCAAACGGGTCCGCCGTGCCGAATCTGTCTACTACGCAGTATGTCGCCTGGAAGTCGTAGCCCGTGTGGTCGAAGACGAAGCCGCCGGCGCCTCCGACCTGAGGGTCATCGTAGGCAACTGCTAGTTGCTGTAGCCATTCCGGCTCGGGAATGGCATCGTCGTCGATGAACGCAATCAGTTCGCCGCGTGCCAAGCAGATCCCAATATTGCGCGATACGGACAAGTTCGCAACGGGGCATCTGGCAGATCGAATGTGCGTGCCCCAACTCGCAATGATGTCTTCGGAGTTGTCGGTTGAAGGCCCGTTGACAACAATCACCTCGAAATCGCCGTCATAGCGCAGCCACTTGAAGCTGTTAAGCGTGGCGTTGAGGCTCGCGCCTCGGTTGAGCGTATTAATGACGATGGAAAAGTCAGGGCTTCGTCTAATTCTCATGGATGGGCGAGCCTCTTCTCTGCAACGATTTCCAGCTCATAGCCGGTGCCGTTCTGGCGTCCTTCCGCGAGCACCTTGATGTTGACGAATCCCGCAGATTCAAGCAGTTGTGCCAGCAGCTTCGCCGTGAAGATGTTTCGTCTTGGATCGCTATCAGGCTGAGGAGCCCCGAAGATTGCATCGCGCAGATCTTCGGGCGAACGCTCTCCCGCCGCATATTGCCGAACCATTGCATCCATGTCGGAGACTATGGCCCGAAAGCGGCCGCCCGGTGCAAGCAATTGAAGGAAGCTCGGGAGAAGCGACCGCCGCAGGCGATCAGGAGCAAAGTGTTCGAGAAAGTGCGAGGAGAAAAACTCCTGAACCGTTCCTTCCTTGAAGGGGAGGTCGGCGACGTCCGTGACCACCGCGTCCACACCGGGGAATGGCTGCCGATCGACGTTGACGTAACCCGGAAGCGGAGAGCTGCCACATCCAAGGTTGACGCGCAGGCTCTCGGTTCCCCACGTGCCGACCGATGCAGCGCGCGGCGCAGCGACGAGGTCTTGGCCGCGGTTGAGTGCGTTGAGTGCACTGCGCAGCTGAGCAATGTCGAGCGTCAACTGGCGCAGGGTGCTCGGCGCCGTCCGCACGAAGCTGTTCTGTTCGGCATCGAGCCGCGACTGCCTGTGGTTGATCTCGGACAGCGTATCGAGCAACTGGGGCAGCTGATGCGTCACGAAGACGTTGTGACGGTGGTTCAGGTCGGGGAAGCGCACGAATGCGATGGCAATGCGCACCAAGCGCCCGATGACGGGCTTGGTGGAAAGATTTCGTGCGGCTCGCTTCAGGAATGGCTTCATGCTGAGTCACTGATATGGGCGCGGCTCTCGCGAGCGGCGGGAGGCTGTCGCTCGTGGCGCGAGCGAGCAAGCGGCAATGCTCCAACTGAAGGGTGCGACGTCCGGTCGTTCGGCGCTCGGGTGCTGCGCCGACGCGCGCAGCGCGGTCATAGCAGTCAGAACGAATGCCCTTCGGCGTTTCGACGCAGGTCAGCCTCGACCATCATCGTGCACAGCTGCTCGAGCGTCGTCGTCGGCTCCCAACCGAGCTTTTCCTTCGCGCGAGCCGGATTGCCGATCAGCAGATCCACTTCAGCCGGGCGATAGAACTTGGGATTTACTCGCACCAGCGTCTTGCCGGACTTGATGTCGATGCCCACCTCGTGCTGCTCGTCGCCCTCGAAGCGCAATTCGTAGCCGGCAGCCTTGAAGGCCATGTCCACAAACTCGCGGACCGTCTCTGTCCGATTGGTGGCGAGCACGAAACTGTCGGCTTCCTTGGCCTGCAGCATCAGCCACATGCCTTCAACGTATTCCTTGGCGTAGCCCCAATCGCGCTTGGCACCGAGGTTGCCGAGCTCCAGCACGTCGAGCTTGCCGAGCTTGATCTTGGCGACCGCATCGGTGATCTTGCGCGTGACGAACTCGCGGCCGCGCAGAGGGCTTTCGTGGTTGAACAGGATGCCGCTGCAACCGAAGATGCCGTAGCTCTCGCGGTAGTTGATCGTCATCCAATGCGCGAACAGCTTGGCCACGCCGTAGGGGCTGCGCGGGTAGAAGGGCGTGTCTTCCACTTGCGGGATGGCCTGTACCTTGCCGAACATCTCGGAGGTCGAGGCCTGGTAGAAGCGGATCTGCGGATTCGTTAGGCGAATGGCCTCGAGGAGATGCAGCGCACCCATGCCGGTGATCTGCGCGGTGGCGTCGGGCTGGTTGAAGCTCACGCCCACGAAGCTCTGCGCAGCAAGGTTGTAGACCTCGTCAGGCGCGGCTTCCTTCATCAGCGTCATCGAACTGCCGAGGTCCGTGAGGTCATACTCGATCAGATGAAGGTCGGGATTATCCTGGATGCCCAGTTCCTCGATGCGCCAGAAGTTTACCGAACTGGTCCGGCGATATGTCCCGTAGACTACGTAGCCCTTGCTGAGCAGCAGCTCCGCCAGATAGGCGCCGTCCTGGCCCGTGATCCCTGTGACTACAGCGCGTTTCTTCATGGAATATCCCTCTCGTTCCTGGTTGATTCGGTCTCGGCGCTCATCGCCTTCATGACCTTGGGGGTGACGTATTCTGCGGTATCGGCATGCCGCGATCCCTGCTCGGTCGCCGCGGACGGTTGGCGCGGCGCGGGGGCGGGGCAGGCGATGATCAGCTTGGACTTGAACTGATCGGCGCTTTGCCGCCAATCCAAAAAAGGCATTGCGTCGGACCGCGGATGCCGGCCTTGTCCAAAGACCGCGAGCCATTCGACGACGGCTGTTGCGAGCGCAATTGTATCGGCGTCAAAGTAGGCGGCATGGCCGCCGGCCACCTCCCTGAATACCGGGATGTCTGCCGCCAGAATGGGCAGCTTGTGAATAGCTGCCTCAATCAAGGGCAAGCCGAAGCCCTCGCCCTCGGACGCAGCCAGGAGGCAACTGGCCGTCGCATACAGGGTTGCGAGGTATTCGTCGCTCGCGGCAGGGATCCAGAACAGCCTCTTTCCGAGTTCGGGGTGCCGCCGCAGACGCGCCGCGATCGCATCCGCCATCCAGCCCTTCTTTCCGACGATGACGAGGTTGACTTGCGTCCCTTGGGCCCATAGACGCTCGAAGGCGTCGAGCGCGAGCACGTGGCCCTTGCGCGGCTCGAGCGTACCGACCATCAGGAAGGTCGGTGCGCCGGACATGGCGCGCCGTATCGCTTTCGCGTTGCGCGGCAGGCCCCTAGTGCTCTTCGACATGTTCAGGTCGGCGCCCAGATGGAAGGACCGAAGCCGGAACCCGGCGGCGACCCGGTCCGGCGCATGTGTCGCGAGCCACTGCGAAAGCTCCGAGGCGACGGACGCCGAGATGCAAAGGGCGCCATCGTTCTCGGCCACCGTTTGCAGCCATCGGGCATGGACCTCCGCCGCATCCTTCGGAAAGCGATGGCCGATCTGCAGCGGAAGCAGGTCGTAGACGACGAATTCGACGCGCACGCCGCGATGGCGAAGCGCCTTGTAGAAGGCGGCCTGCTGGGGGATCAGATGCGGTTGGAAGTCGAGACCGACAAAGATGTCGCCATGGCGCGCGTCGATATGGGCGTCATCCAGCGCATGGGCCGGGCAACCCATGAAGGCCAGCGTGAAACTACGCGCGTATTGGTAGCCCGGTTCGCCGTCGACCAATGCATAGACGGGCTCGATGCGGAAGCCGGCCGGTGGATCGGCCAGGAGCGCCTGCAAAAGGGATTTGACGACGCGCTGGATGCCGCTGCGCGAATCCCGCTGGACCAGCTCGGACACGTCGACGAAGAGCTGGCGCATCGGTATGGCCGTCGGCAGGGTGTCGGCAATGGCCTCCGCCAGATCCATCATCTCCCGCTCCAGAGCCGGGCCCTCCGGCAGTGGGTCGCTCGCTGCGATTGCGTGGAGCAATCCGTCTCGTCCGTATGGAGCAGCCGTGGCAAAGCGCTCGATCGCGTCTGTGTAGCGCTGTGCGCATGCCTCCGGCGAATGTCCGGACTGGACGGCCCGCTGCGCCCGAATGCCCAGGGAGCGTCGCGCCTCGGGATCGCGCCAAAGTTCCACAAGCGCACCTGCGAGCTGTTCAACCGCGAACTCGTCCGGCAACGTCCTTACCGCATCGTCCGGGAGGAAGGCCATGGACCCGTTGGCATTGACGATGGTCGCAACTTTGCGGCTCATCGAATCGAGCACCGTTGCCGAAGTCTCGCCGCGTGAGTGCGTTCTCAGCTGCACGGACAGGTCGGCCGCCGCCAGGTACCGGTGGAAGAGCTCGTCGCTGGCCCACCCCGTGATCGTGATGCGGGCGTGATCGCCATGCGCCTGCAGCCGGTCCGCGATCGTCTTGCCGTATTCGGCCCGGTCGTTGTCGCCCACGAACACGAGGCGGCAGTGTGGATCCCTCGAGAGAGGGGAGGCCAGCCAGGCGTCGATCAATTGATGGTTGAGCTTGGTCGGGCCCATCAGGCCGAAGGCGCATACCAGGAAGTCTTCGAGTCCCAGGCCGAGCTCCTTCCGCGCGAGCAGCCGCTCGCCCTCCACGTCGATCGGCGGGAGGCGCAGCAGCGGTATCAGCGCCCACTCCCGCGCCAGCGATGGCCCGTACCACTCCTCGGCAAGCGCCATGGAATGTGGCGAATGAACGATGACGCCTTGTGCCTGCACGAGAACGTCGAAGTTGCAGGGAAACTCGACCACGGCATCGGTGGCACCGACTGTTTGGAAGCGCCGTGCGACGGCCGCGTAGCCGTGCGATTCGTACAGCGCCTTCGTCCATTCGTAGGTGCCATGGCCGCGCGCCTCCTGGTGCGCGCGAACGCCGCTCAGGAAGAAGTCGTGCAGCACCACCGTGCCCGGAATCTCCGCCAGCAGCTCGAACATGTGTGCGTGGAATTCGGAGTTGCCGAAGTGGTACAGCACGCGATCGAAGTCTTGCGCATGGTCGCGGAACCACTCGACGCTGCGCAGCGGGAACGAAGCCGCCAGCACGGGGTCCCCGAGGCTGGTCAGGTCCGTGATGAGTTCGATCTCATAGTGCTGGGCCAAGGCCGGCAGCAGGTCTGCGCTGTAGTTGGCAATGCCGCTGCGATCAGGCGGCAGCGGCGATACATAGGCCAATCTCGGGCGTAGGCCGCGATGACCGGGCCGGGACGGCTCGCGCCGTGGCATGACGGCATGCAGCCGCTCGAAGCCTTCGATGGCGCGCCGAGCCGAGGATTCCCAGGAGAAGCGCTTGGCCTGCGTCAGGCCGTGCTCCACCAGCTGTGCGCGAAACGACTCGTCGGTCAGCGCCTGCACCATCTTGAGGGCAATGTCCTCGTCGCTGCGCGGATCGAACAGCGCATCGGCGCGGCCGATCACCTCGGGAAGGCTCGAGGTGTTCGCGCCGATGACCACGGCGCCGCAATGCATCGCCTCCAGCGCCGGCAGCCCGAAGCCTTCGTGCCACGATGGAAAGACGAAGAGGCGGCACAGGTTGTAGAGCGCGACGAGATCCTCTTCCGGGACGAAGCCGGTGACCACGAGGTCGCTTTCGGCGAGCCCACGCTCGCGCGCAAGCTTCAGCAGTGCGCTGCGGTCTTCAGCACGCGCGGCGCAGACGATGGCCAACTGGTGGCCAGCGCGCAGTTCGGCCGGAAGCAATGCGAAGGCGCGGATCAGTCCCTCGATGTTCTTGCGATGGTCGATGCCCCCCGTGTACATGACGAAGGGCTGGTGCAGGCCGTAGCGCGCTCGCAGTACCTGCTCGTGTTCCGCGGCGATCGCGATGCGCCGGAAATGGTCGTAGGCGGCGGTCGAGAGATTGATGCAGCGGTCCGGGTCGAGGCCCAGGTGCGCGATGCCTTCCTGCCGCGACGATTCGGAGATCGCGAACCACATGTCCGCCCTGCGAAGGGCGCCGATCTTTCGCATGTACCAGCTGCGCACGGCCGGGTTGTCGAGGTAGGGTCTCCGATTGATCAGCGGAATCAGGTCGAACAGCGTCGCCACGGTCGGAAGCGCCGCGAAGCTTCCGATGCTGGTGACGGCTGCATCGCTCAGGCCTTCGAAGAGACTCGAGACGTAGACCACGTCGGGTTTCAGGCTCGCCAGGAAGGCTTCGTATAGCTTTTCCCTGGCGCGGCTGCTGCCGGGGCTCGGCGTGCCCTCGAAAGGAGGCGGGTACCAGACCCGGATATTGCGTGCTTCGACCAGCCCCTCGAACTGCCGCTTGACGCTGTCGACGGCGTCCGCGAAGCGCCCGTTCAGCGCGAGAACGATCTCGTGCCCGCCCGGTCGGCGCGCAATGGCTTCGACCAGCGATGAAGCGTAGCGACCAATTCCACGATTTCGGCTTGATGGAGATTGCGCGCCCTGAAAATCGACAACGATGCGCATCAAGAAGACTTGTGGTGGTGCTGTGCGCGCTGGATACGGCGATAGACCAACTGCGCGGAAGGCGAAAGCGAGGTTGGAGAAGGCGCTGCAGATGCCCCACTTAACAGCGCGCGCAAGCGCGGCTTGAGCCAAGGCACGAGCACCGAGCCCGCCAGCGCCGTGCGCCGGAGCGCCGGCCGCTGTACCACGAGACGGGCGAGCCGATGCGCGGCCAGCTTGAGGCGGCGCTTGAGCCCGCTCGCGAGCCGCCCTTCCTTGACGGCCGCAAACAATCGCCCGGCGATCGCGCCCATCAGCGGTGGGATTCCAGGTTCATCGCGCCCGAAACCTGCACGGCTTGACACGTGGGGAGCGTGAGAGAGGGCAGATGGAAATCTTCTGCAAAGCGGCGGATGGGCCGAAAGGTCATGGGTCTGACAGTGCCTGGGGATGCACTTCGTGTTAGTGCCTGGTCCGCGGGTGGCCGGACGGGGGCTTGTTCGGGAGGGCCCCCATTTTACGCGGCAGTCAGCAGGCCCCTGTCACATTCAGCAACGCAACTACACTGGCCCGCCGCCGCAGAAAAGCGGAGGAGCTCGCGGCCCGGACCGCGCCCATTGCATGAACAAGTTGATCGAATTTCTTCCGCTGCCGGCTCGCAGGGTGGCACGCGGCATCGGCTGGCTCGCCACGCCCTGGCGCATGCCGCAGCGCCTCCCGCTGATTCGCAAGCGCCTGGTCGCGTGGAATCGCCGTGCCAAGCTCGCGCCCCTGATCGAGCGCGAACGCGCCCGCGTCGCCCGGCGCGAGCGCGGCCTCGAAGTCGAGCATGCTGCGCTGCTCGACCTGTTCGACGATGCGCAGGTGGCGCAGGCCGCGGGGCTCGCGTTGAGCGCTGTCCATTGGCCCGCCATGGCAGCGCAGGACGTGACCGACCGGTGGACGGCCGCGCGCTTCCTGATCGATCTGTGGCGCCGCCGCGGCGACCTGCGCGAGCGTTGTCCGTCGGGCCTGAGCGATGGCTGCGATGGCACCCTGGGGCGCTGGCTCGAAGCGCAGGGCGGTGCCGAACTGGGCCTGAGCGAAGCCGCCGTTCGACAGCTCCTGGCCGCGCTCGATGCGGGCCTCTCGAACCGCCCGCGGCAGGTGTTCCTGGCCAGCAAGGTGTTCGAGTCGGTGCTGCCGCATGGCCTCACCCCGGCCGGCATGCGCGACCTCTTCGGCTGGTTCATGCGCTGCTATCGAAGCAGCCCTGATCTGCGTCGCGAAGAGATCTGGTGGCTGTTCCTCGAAGCCGCTGCGCTTCCGGCGCGTGAGCTCGTGCGCGCCCACGCATTCACCCGCGCCTGGCAAGAGCGCCATCCTGCCGGATCGACGGTCTTCGGCCGGGATGCCTTCGCCTCGTGGTTCGCCCGCGAGTACGGTGCGACGGGCGCATGGCTGGAGCCCTCGGCCTGGCCCGCGCCGATGGGGCCGGCCGATCAGATTCGACTGGGCTACCGCGCGAGCGAAGCCTGGCGGGCAGCCCACCCAGAAGCGCTGCAGGACGAGGCCGCAGCCAAGCGCCTGCTCGCCTGGCTTGCCTCGCCGGCGGCGGGCCTGGCTTCGCACGTGGCGCAGTGGTGCCGCGAACTCGACCCGCAGGCGATGGCCGTCGAGCTGGCCAAGCCCGGCCTCAACGTGCTTGGCCATTTCTGCTATCCCTCGGGACTTCGCGTGTCCGTGGAATCGATGGTGCAGGGGATGAACGCCGTCGGCACCCCTGCGTCACTGCGCGACGTCTGGACCGACATCAGCAACGACGATCCGCACCACGCGGACTATCACGGCATGGAGTGCCACGACGTCACGCTGATCCATGTGCAGCCGGAGCCCTTCTTCGACGATGCGTACGCCCGCGCGCAGCTGTTCGAGCGAAGGCCTCGCAGCTACCGCATCGCCTACTGGTACTGGGAATTCGATTCGATTCCCGAGGCGTGGGTGGCCCATGCGAAGGCGGTCGACGAAGTGTGGGCAGCCACCGAATTCGTGGCCCGCGGACTGCGTGCCCGCCTGCAGATCCCCGTGCGCACATTGTTTCCTGGCGTCAAGCTGGCGCCTTTCGAGCGGCGTGATCGCGCGCATTTCGGCCTGCCGGCCGAGGACGAGTTTCTCTTCCTGTTCACCTTCCACATGGTGAGCGTGATGGAACGCAAGAATCCGCTGGGCCTGATCCAGGCTTTCCGGCAGGCCTTCGGCAAGGATGATGCGGCACGCCTCGTCCTGAAAGCCTCCTTCGGCGACAGGCATCCGGCCCAGATGCAGGCGCTTCGTGATGCGGCCAAGGGCGCTCGCATCACCATCATCGACGAGGTCTACAGTCCCGACGAGGTGCTGTCGCTGATGGACGCCTGCGATGCCTACGTCTCGCTCCACCGCAGCGAAGGCCTGGGCCTGACGATGGCCGAGGCGATGTTGATGGGCAAGCCGGTGATCGCGACGAAGTTCTCGGGCAACGTGGACTTCATGGACGAGAGCAACAGCCTGCTGGTGCCCTGTGAACTCGTGAAACTCGACAAGCCAATTCCTCCCTACGACGCCGGCCTGGAATGGGCCGAGCCCTCGATCGACCATGCCGCCCGGCTGATGCGGCGGCTCTTCGATGACCGGGCCTGGGCCCGCGAGATCGGCGCCCGGGCCCAGGCCAGCGCCGAAGCCAATCTCTCGCTTGCGGCCGCGGGACGCAGGATCACCGCGCGCCTGGAAGAGATCGCGGCGCTGCGCCGCGCGGCCCTTTGAGGCCGTGGCCGGGCCCTACTGAGGTTGCTCGACGATCCGCCCGTGCTCGAGGTGGATCACCCGGTTGCATTCCTTGGCGATCAGGTCCGGCGAATGCGAGGCGAGCACCAAGATGCCGGCGTTGGAGACCACGTCCTTCATGCGCTGCTCGGCCTTGTGCGTGAACTCCGCATCGCCGACCGAAAGCCATTCGTCCATCAGCAGGATGTCGGCCTGCACGCTGGTCGAGATGGAGAAGGCCAATCGCATCATCATGCCGGTGGAATAGGTGCGCACCGGCATGTTCACGTATTCCCCGAGGCCGCTGAACTCGCAGATCTCCGGCGTGAGCGTGTCGATCTGCTTCTTGCTCATGCCCATCACGAGGCCACGCAGCATGATGTTCTCGATGCCGGTCGCGTCGGGCTCGATGCCGAGCGACGGGTCGATCAGGCTGGCCACGGTGCCTTGCCGCACGAACTCGCCGGCGGAAGGCTCGTAGACGCCGGCCAGCGTGCGAAGCAGCGTCGACTTGCCCGCGCCGTTGTGCCCGACGAGGCCCAGGCGGTCGCCGCTCTTCAGCTCGAGGTTGATGCCGCCCAAGGCCTGCACCACGTTGACCCCGGTCTCCTTGCCGAAGCGGCCGCCCGTCACCGACGCGGCCAGCGTCTTCTTGAAGGAGGCGGCACCTGCGCCGTAGATGGGAAAGTTGACCGAGACGTTCTTGAGAGAGATGAAAGCCATGTTCTGTTACAGCCAGTAGACGACGCGGCGGCGGTACTTCCTGAAGAGCAGGCTCGAAATGATCAGGCTCAAGGCGGTCCAGATGAGGATGCCCCACCAGTTGTGCGCGGCGGAAACACCGCCCATCAGCGGGGCGCGCAACAGATCCAGCATCTGCGCGAAGGGGTTGTAGAGGACATAGTGCGCGCGGCCAGGGAGGCTTTCCGGCAGCCAGAAGACGGGCGTCAGGAACATCAGCATCTGCATGACGCTGGTGACGATCTGGGTCACGTCGCGAAAGCGCGTGCAGACAAGGCCGAGCGCGAGTCCGAGCGCCTGTGCGTTGACCAGCACCAGCAGGAACGCGGGCACGAAGAGCAGCGCCGACCAAGAAAGCGAGATGCCTGCCCACAGGGCCACCGGCACGTAGAGCACGATCTGGTGAGCGAGCTGGATCAGGTTGCGCGACATGCTGCGCCAGACGAACAAGCTGATCGGGAAGTAACCCTGCTTGAGGTAGTTGCCTGAGCCGACGAACGCGTTGCACGAGTCCCCCACCATGCTCGCGAAAAAGCTCCAGAAGATAATGCCGAGCGCGAGGTGCGGAAAGAACTTCGACAGCTCGGTACCGAACAGTGCGCTGTACAGCGGCCCCATGCCGCCGATCATGGCGCCCATGCTGAGGGTCAGCCAGAGCGGCCCGAGCATCGAGCGCCGGTAGCGCAGCACGATGTCGAACCAGGCGAGGGTCCACCAGATGTCAGTGCGGCGGGTGCCTTCCCACCAGTCCGACCACGCGCTTCGATGCAGATTGGAGTGTGCCTGGCTCATGCGCGCCCGTAGGTGTCGGCAAGCCGCACGATGTCGTCTTCGCCGAGGTAGGCGCCGCACTGCACCTCGATGAGCACCAGCTCATCCTTGCCGACGTTGGTCAGGCGGTGCTTTTCCTTGAGCGGGATATAGCGATATTCGCCCGGTCGGGTGGGATGCTCGACGTCGCCGATCTGGACGATTGCGCTGCCTTGCACGACCACCCAGTGCTCTGCGCGCTGGTAGTGGTATTGCAGTGAGAGCGATTCGCCGGGCTTCACGGTGATGCGCTTGACCTTGTAGCCGTCCTCTTCCTTGAGCGACGCGTAGGTACCCCAGGGGCGGTGAACGACCGCAGGCAGGTGCACGGTCTCGTGCTTGCGACTCCTCAGCGTATCGACGACCTGTTTCACCTTCTGCGCGCTGTCCTTGTGCGCAACCAGCAGTGCGTCCGGCGTGTCGACGATCACGAGGTTCTGCACGCCGAGCGTGGCGACCACCTTCGGCCCATGGCTCTCGACCTGCACGTGCGTGCCGGTGGTATCGATCGCGACCGCATCGGCCGGCAGCGTGTTGCCGCTCGCGTCCGGCGTGTGCGCGTTCGAGACCGCGGGCCAGGAGCCGACGTCGCTCCAGGCGAACTTGGCGGGCACGACGTGCACATTGTCCGCGCGCTCCATCACCGCATAGTCGATGCTGATGTCCGGTTGCAGGCCGAAGTCATGCAGGTTGAAGTCGACCGTGTTGCCGGCCGGCTTCGACGAGTCGAGCGCGCGACGTGCCGCAGCCAGCACCTCGGGCGCGTGCCGCTCGAATGCGGAGACGATCGCATCCGCCGTGAAGCAGAACATGCCGCTGTTCCAGTAGTAGCGTCCGGTCGCGAGGTACTCCTGCGCCGTCTTGAGGTCGGGCTTCTCCACGAAGCGCTTGACCGGATGGCTTTCGCGCGAGAAGTGCTCGACTTCGACGTAGCCGAAGCCGCTGTCGGGGCTGGTGGGGCTGATGCCGAAAACCACCAGGTTGCCCTGCGCCGCGAGCCTGAAGGCCTGGCTCGCGCTGGCCACGAAAGCCTCGACGTCCGGCACCAGGTGATCCGCCGACAGCACCAGCATCAAGGTGTCGCCGCTGAACTGCTTGATGCACTGGAGCGCGGCCAGCGCGATCGCCGGGCCGGTGTTGCGGCCCTTGGGCTCCAGCAGCAACGTGGTCTCGGGCGGATCGGACATCTGCGCCAGCACGTCCTTGGTGAGGAACAGGTGGTCCTTGTTGGTCACGACCATCAGGTCGCCGGTGCCGCACGCCTGACCTCTTTCGATGGCTTGCTGCAGCAAGGTGGAGCCCCCGATCTTCATGAAGGGCTTGGGGAAAGCCTGGCGCGATGCCGGCCACAGCCTCGACCCGGCGCCGCCGGAGAGCACCACTGAAAGCAAACGCATGCCTTTTCCTTGTTTGTCTGAGAGCGAGGCGCGGATTTTACCGATCGGCCATGCGCCCATGCCCGAGCCGGGACAGGCGCAGCCCTTAAGATGCCGTCCTCATCCGGTTTTGCCTTGATCTCAGTCGCTCTCTGCACCCACAACGGCGCTCGCTACATCGGCGAACAGGTGCGCAGCATTTGTCTTCAGACGCTGCCGCCGCAGGAGATCGTCATCTCCGACGACGCCTCCACCGACGATGGCGTCGCAGTCGCGCTGGCAACGCTTCAAGAGTGTAAGCAGGCGAAACCGGAGCTCTCGATCGACGTGCGCGTCTTCGAGAACTCGCCGGCGTTGCGCGTAACCAAGAACTTCGAGCAGGCCGCGCGGGCTTGCAGAGGCGAGCTGATCGCGCTGAGCGACCAGGACGATGCGTGGCATCCCGAGCGCCTGGCGCGCATGGCTGCCGAGTTCGAGCGGCGTCCCGGGCTGCTGCTGCTGCATACCGATGCGCGGCTGGTGGGCGCAGACCGGCGCGATCTGGGCGAGTCGCTGTTCCATGCGCTCGAGGTCATGCCCTTCGAGCTCGACTGGCTCCACCGCAATCGCGCCTTCGATGTCTACCTGCGGCGCAACCTGGCCACCGGCGCGACGACGGTGTTCCGCCGGTCCTTGCTTGGGCATGCAACACCGTTTCCTGTCGAATGGCTGCATGATGAATGGCTGGCGATCATTGCCGCAGCCATCGGCGAGGTCGACGTGCTCGAAGACCAGCTCGTCGACTACCGGCAGCACGAGAACAACCAGATCGGCGCGAAGCGCGATTCGTACCTGCGCAAGGTTCAGAAGGCGCTCGCTTCGCGGGGCGACAGGAATGCAAAGCACGCGATCAAGGCCGAGCTGCTTCTTGCGCGACTGATCGCACTCGGCACCTTGGTGCCGGCCGAGACGATCACCAAGGTTCGCGAGAAGCTGGCGCACCAGCGCTTCCGTGCGGCCCTGCCCCCCGGGCGCTTGGCCCGCATCCTGCCGGTGGCCCGCGAAGCGTTGAAAGGGCGCTACGACAGGTTCGGACGCGGCGCGCGCGGTGTGGTGCGCGACCTGTTCGAATCGGCGTAGTCGCGCAGGCCGCGCCGCTAGGCGGCTCGCCCCCCGCGTCGCGCGCCCAGCTTGCGATAGCGCCAGAACGCTCCCGACACCCACACCCTCAGCAGGCTCGTCACATGCCAGTACAAATGCCGCAGGCTCGTTCGGCTGGCGCGCTGCGCATCGTGCAGCGCCGTCAGGTCCTCCGCCACCTGCAGCTTCCAGCCGGCGAGCCGGGTGCGCGCGCAGATGTCGAAGTCTTCCCCGTACATGAAGAAGCGCTCGTCGAAGCCGCCGACCTGACGGTAGGCCTCGCTGCGAAAGAGCATGAAGAGGCCGGGAATCCAGTCCGGCACCAGCGGGCGCACATAGTCCGGCTGCTTGCGCCGCAGGATCTCCAGCGGGGTGATGATCGCGCGATGCTGCTCCGGCTCGCTCTTGCCGGGCTCGAGGATGCGCGGGGTGAGCAGGCCGCTGTCGGGTGCGGCTTGCGCGATCAGCGGCGCCAGCACGTCGCGGTCGAAGCGGATGTCCGGGTTGAGCACGAGGAACCAGGGCGTGGTGCAGCGATCGAAAGCTTGATTGTGGTTGGCACCGAAGCCCAGGGGCACCGCGTTCTCGATGCGTTCGATCTCGAAACCCCAACGAGTGCCCGCCAGCAAGTCGGGCTCGGGGATGTTCAGCGTGAGCACGACCTTGGCCGTGAGCGCGCGGCTGAAGCGGTCCAGCTGCTCGAGCAGCGGGCGCACCAGATCGAGCTGACCATGGCTCACGATCGAGACCGTGACGGCGGGCGAGGAGGAGGGGGAGGTGGACATGGTCTAATTTCGCTCGGGGATTCTAGGGTTCCCGATTTCCATCCATGCTTACCCTGATCGTCATCAGCTTTCTGGTCTCCGCCATTTCGGTGCTGTTCTTCATGCGCCGGGCGCGCCGCCATGCGCGGCGCTACGGCACCGACATGCCGCAGCGCTTCCACAAGGGCCACGTGCCGCGGCTGGGCGGCGCCGGCATCTTCCTCGGCACGGGGGCCGCCTGGCTGGTGGCGGGCATACCGTCCGATCCCTTCAACGTCTCGTGGCCGCTCAAGGCCTCCGCCTTCACGCTGCTGTGCATCGCGCCGGCCGTGCTGGGCGGCATCATCGAGGACCTGACCCAGCGGGTCTCGGTGCGCTACCGGCTCGGGCTCACCATCGGCTCGGCGCTGCTCGTGTGCTGGCTGCTCGGCCTCGGCGTCTCGCGCACCGGCATCGGCTTGGTCGACGGCTGGCTGCAGGCTTGGCCCTACGCGGCGATCCTGTTCGCGGCCTTCGCCATCGGCGGCCTGCCGCATGCTTTCAACATCATCGACGGCTACAACGGCCTGGCCGGTACCGTGGCCGTGCTGGTGTGCCTCGCGGTCTCGCACGTGGCGCTGCAGGTCGGCGACCGGCAGCTCGCCGCCATGGTGATCTGCCTGGTGGGCGCAACGGCGGGCTTCCTGGTCTGGAACTACCCGCGCGGCAAGATCTTCGCCGGCGACGGCGGCGCCTATGTCTGGGGCATGGTGATCGCCATCGCCGTGGTGACGCTGGTGCAGCGGCATCGCGTCGTCTCGCCCTGGTTCCCGATGCTGCTCCTGATCTACCCGGTGTGGGAGACGGTGTTCTCCATCTACCGCAAGCTGGCGCGCGGCCAGTCGCCGGGCGATGCCGACGCGCTGCATTTCCATCAGCTGATCTTCCGGCGCATCGTCCGCGTGGCTTTCGCGGACGACGAGGCCCGGCAGCTGCTGGCGCGCAACAACCGCACCTCGCCCTACCTGTGGATCTTCGCGGCGCTAACCGTGGTGCCGGCCGTGCTGTTCTGGAACAACACGCCGGTGCTGATGGCCTTCTGCGCGCTGTTCGTCGCCACCTACGTCGCGGCCTACCTCATGATCGTGCGCTTCAAGGTTCCGCGCTGGCTCCGGCCCTGAGTTCCGTCACAATCCGCCGCATCCGTCTACTCCACCGCCGACCATGACCGATCCCGTCCTCAACATCCCCCCGCGCGACAAGGCCGAGATCCTGGCGCAGGCGCTGCCGTACATCCGCAAATTCCACGGCAAGACCATCGTCATCAAGTACGGCGGCAACGCCATGACCGACCCGGCGCTGCAGGCCGATTTCGCCGAGGACGTGGTGCTGCTCAAGCTGGTCGGCATGAACCCGGTGGTGGTGCACGGCGGCGGCCCGCAGATCGAGGCGGCGCTCAATCGGCTCGGCAAGAAGGGCCACTTCATCCAGGGCATGCGCGTGACCGATTCCGAGACCATGGAGGTGGTCGAGTGGGTGCTGGCCGGCGAGGTGCAGCAGGACATCGTGGGCCTGATCAACCAGGCCGGCGGCAAGGCGGTGGGCCTCACCGGGCGCGACGGCGGCCTGATCCGCGCGCAGAAGCTCAAGATGGCGGACCGCAACGACCCCAACCTGCATCACGACGTCGGCCAGGTCGGCGACATCGTCTCGATCGACCCGAGCGTGGTCAAGGCGCTGCAGGACGATGCCTTCATCCCGGTCGTGAGCCCGATCGGCTTCGGCGAGGAGAACGAGAGCTACAACATCAACGCCGACGTCGTGGCCGGCAAGCTCGCCACCGTGCTGAAGGCCGAGAAGCTCATGCTGCTCACCAACACGCCCGGCGTGCTCGACAAGAACGGCAAGCTGCTGACCAACCTGAGCGCGCGCGAAATCGACGACCTGTTCGCCGACGGCACCATCTCCGGCGGCATGCTGCCGAAGATCGAAGGCGCGCTCGATGCCGCCAAGAGCGGCGTCAATACCGTGCACATCATCGACGGGCGGGTGCCGCATGCGATGCTGCTGGAGATCCTCACCGACCAGGCCTACGGCACGATGATCCGTGCCCGCTGAGCGACGGCCTCAGCTCTCGTAGCCCCTCGGATTCCCCTGCTGCCAGCGCCAGCTGTCCGCGCACATCTGCTCCAGCCCGCGCTGCGCGCGCCAGCCCAGCGTGGCCTGCGCGAGCGAAGGGTCGCCCCAGTAGGCCGGCACGTCGCCGGGCCGGCGCGGGCCGATCTCGTAGGCGATGGTCTTGCCGCTGGCGCGTTCGAAGGCCTTCACCACCTCCAGCACCGAGGCGCCCCGGCCGGTGCCCAGGTTGAGGGTGACCAGGCCGGGCTGCTGCTCGGCATGTCGCAGCGCCGCCACGTGGCCCTCGGCCAGGTCCATCACGTGCACATAGTCGCGCACGCCGGTGCCGTCGGGCGTCGGGTAGTCGCCGCCGTGCACCGCGAGCTTGTCGCGCAGCCCCACGGCCACCTGGGAGACGAAGGGCATCAGGTTGTTGGGCTTGCCCTGCGGATGCTCGCCGATCAGGCCGCTCTCGTGCGCGCCGACCGGGTTGAAATAGCGCAGCAGCGCGATGCGCCAGGCCGGGTGCGCATGCTGCAGGTCGGCCAGGGCCTGCTCGACCATCCGCTTCGAGTGGCCGTAAGGGTTGGCCGGCCTGAGCGCCGCGCTTTCCGGGATCGGCGAACTGTCGGGGTCGCCATAGACGGTGGCCGAGGACGAGAAGATCAGCGTGCGCACGCCCGCCGCCTGCATCGCTGCCGCCAGCACGAAGCTGCCGTGCACGTTGTTGTCGTAGTAGGCGATCGGGTCGGCGACCGAGTCGCCCACGGCTTTCAGGCCCGCGAAGTGGATCACGCCGCCGATGGGCTGTTCGCGGAACAGCTTGTCGAGCAGCGCGCGATCGCGCACGTCGCCTTCGATGAAGCGCGGCGCGGCGCCGATGATGCGCGCCAGCCGGTCGAGGACACGCACATCGCTGTTGCCGAGGTTGTCCAGAATCAGCGGCGTGTAACCGGCCGCTGCCAGCGCCACGCAGGTGTGGCTGCCGATGAAGCCGGCTCCGCCGGTCACGAGAATCGTCGAACCCATCGTTTTTCTTTCGCTGATTGTGTGAAAAAAGCCCACCCATTCTGCGCGACGTACAGTGCATGCCCGGTTGGCACGCGCTCACTGCGCTGTGCGAGAATCAATTTTTTACATTTTGCACGCGCCCATGCAGAACGATGAGACAAGCGCCCCGCGCGCTGAAGACAGCAGTTCAGGTCCGGTCGCCGTACCGACGCGCAAACGCCCCAAGCCGGGCGAGCGGCGCGTGCAGATCCTCCAGGCCCTGGCCGCCATGCTCGAACAGCCGGGCGCCGAGCGCGTGACGACCGCGGCGCTCGCGGCCCGGCTCGACGTCAGCGAGGCCGCGCTGTACCGCCACTTCGCGAGCAAGGCGCAGATGTTCGAGGGCCTGATCGACTTCATCGAGCAGAGCGTGTTCACGCTGATCAACCAGATCACCGAGCGCGAGGCGCCGGGCCACGAGCAGGCCGCGCGAGTGGTCGCGATGCTGGTGCAGTTCGCGGAGAAGAACCCGGGCATGACCCGCGTGATGGTGGGCGATGCGCTGGTCTACGAGAACGAGCGCCTGCAAAACCGCATGAACCAGTTCTTCGACAAGATCGAGTCCACCTTGCGCCAGTCGCTGCGCGGCGCGGCGGCGGCCGATGGCTCGGCCACGCCGAGTGTCGATGCGCAGGTGCGGGCCTCGACGCTCACGGCCTTCGTGGTCGGGCGCCTGCAGCGCTTCGCGCGCTCTGGGTTCCGGCGTGCGCCCTCCGAGCATCTGGAAGCCGCGGTCGCGCTGATGCTCTGACCCGTCCCCGAAGAGGTGGTCGCCTATCGCCGGGATAGCGCGATGTCATCCCCGTGCAGCGTGTTCATGGCCAGAATCGAAGGCCCCTGAACACTGCACCAAGGACAAGCCCCATGACCGAATCCCGCAAGCTCACCACCGAAAGCGGCGCCCCCGTCGAGAACAACCAGCAGTCGCAGACCGCCGGCCCCAACGGCCCGGTGCTGATGCAGGACCACCACCTGATCGAGAAGCTCGCGCGCTTCGACCGCGAGCGCATTCCTGAGCGCGTGGTGCACGCGCGCGGATCGGGCGCTTTCGGCACTTTCGAGGTGACGGCGGACGTCACGAAGTGGACCAAGGCCCGCTTCCTGAGCCAGGTCGGCAAGAAGACCGAGGTGCTGGCCCGCTTCTCGACCGTGGCGCTCGAGCTCGGCTCGGCCGACACCGTGCGCGACCCGCGCGGCTTCGCGCTCAAGTTCTACACCGAAGAGGGCAACTACGACCTGGTCGGCAACAACACGCCGATCTTCTTCATCCGCGATCCGCTCAAGTTCCCCGACTTCATCCACTCGCAGAAGCGCGACCCCTACAGCCACGTGCAGGAGCCCAACAACGCCTGGGACTTCTTCTCGCATTCGCCCGAAGCCACGCACCAGTTCACCTGGCTGTTCGGCGACCGCGGCATCCCGAAGAGCTACCGCCACATGGACGGCTTCGGCTCGCACACCTTCCAGTGGGTCAACGCCAAGGGCGAGGCCTTCTGGGTCAAGTACCACTTCAAGACGAATCAGGGCATCGACTGCTTCACGGCCGAAGAGGCGCAGCGCGTGGGAGGCGAGAACCCGAACCACCATCACCTCGACCTCCTGCATTCCATCGAGCGCGGCGAGTTCCCGAGCTGGCGCGTGCAGGTCCAGGTCATGCCGGTGGCCGAGGCGCAGAACTACCGCTTCAATCCCTTCGACCTGACCAAGGTCTGGTCGCACAAGGACTACCCGAAGATCGACATCGGCACCCTCACGCTCAACCGCAACCCCGACAACTACTTCGCCGAGATCGAGCAGGCGGCCTTCAACCCCGCCAACTTCGTGCCGGGCATCGGCCCCTCGCCCGACAAGATGCTGCAGGGACGCCTCTTCAGCTACGGCGACACCCAGCGCTACCGCCTGGGCATCAACCACACGCAGCTGCCGGTGAACTGTCCCCATGCCACGAAAGCCGCCAACTACGGTCGCGACGGGGCCATGCGCTACGACAACGGCGGCCGCGCGCCGAACTACGAGCCCAACAGCTTCAGCGATGCGCCCAAGCAGAGCAACGAGCCCGTGTACGCGCCGCTCGAGATCCACGGCTGGACCGGCAGCCACGCCTGGACGAAGCATCCAGCGGACACCGACTTCGTGCAGGCCGGCGACCTCTATCGCCTGATGGACGAAGCCGCCAGGAGCCGCCTGGTCGCCAGCATCGCCGGCAGCCTCGGCGCCGTGACGCGGCAGGACATCATCGACCGCGCGATCAACCACTTCCGCCAGGCCGATGCCGACTACGGCGAGCGCGTGCACAACGCGGTGCGTGCCGTGCAGGCGCGCATCAAGGGCGATGAAGTGACGATCCAGGTCGGCAAGCCGGCGCACGCCAGCAGCCAGAGCTGATCAGTTCGTCGCGGTCACGTCGAGCCGGTTGTCGACCGAGCTGACGCCCTTCACGGCGCGGGCGATGGTCTCCGCCCGCGCCTTGGCTTCGGTGCTCGGCGCGGGGCCGGCGAGCTGTACCGTGCCGGCGTTGGTGCGCACGTCGATGCGCCGGGCGCTCAGCTCCGGGTCGCGTGCGAGCGCGGCGGTGACCGATGCCGTGATCGCGGCGTCGTCCGTCTTGGCCGTCAATGTGTCGCCGGCGTTCTTCAGCGCATCCTTGGCCGCCGCGACGTCCCGCTTCACTTCGGGCGATTCGAAGTAGGCCTTGGTGTTGTCGCGTGCCTTCTCCGCCAGCTCGGCGGCCTTGCGCGCGGCGGCCACGGTCGCGTCCTTGGTCTTCTCCACTGCGGCGTCGACATTTCTTTCGGCGTTCTGGTTGCTGGCCTCGTCGCTGCACGCCGCCAGCGACAGGATGGCGGCCGCCGTGCACAGCGCCAGCCGGCCCGGTTTCAGTGCTCGCGGATTCATCGTCGTTCTCCCTTGCTTCATCGGCGGCGCACCCTGTCCAGCATCGAGGCGAGGCGCGCCACGCCGCCGGTGCCGCTCGCCGCGCGGCCGATGAAGGCGCCGGCCGCAGCGCCGATCAAGGCCCGGCCGAGGATCGAGCGGCTGCGCCCCGTTGCCATCAGCAACAGCAGGCCGGCGCCGAGCACGATCAGATGTTCACCCGGCAGATCGGGACGGCGCGCGTCCGCGGCCTGGAGCGTCGCGAGCCAGGATTTTCTTTCCATGAGAGATCCTCGTTCAAAGACCTCTTCATAGACGAAGACTCCGAACGCGGATGTAGGCGTCCGTCCGCTCAGTTGATCAGAAACAGATTGCGGCGCGCTTCGTCCTGGCGGCGCTGGCGCAGCGGCTTCTTGCACTGCGAGAGCTGGGCGTTGCCCGGCTGGGCGCAGCGGTTGTTGACGCAGACGGCGTGCGAAATGAAGTTGCGTCCATCGCATGCCGCGAGCGGCCCGTGCGCCGGGCGCCGGAAGCTCGCCGCATGCGCTGCCGGCGGGGGCGCCGAGGTCTTGCGCGCGGCCTGGGCGAGGGCGCGCGGCTCGCGCTTCGGCGCGGGGCTCGCCGCCGGCGCCGCCGGCCGTTCATCGACGAACACCGCAGCCGTCGGCTTCTCGCTCGAGGCGGCGGCATGGAAGCTCGAACCCATCGCCGGGAGCGCGACGGGAACCACGCTGGGCGCAGCCACCGGCATCACGGTCGGGGCCGATGCGGCCGTCGCGGCCGGCGGCGGCTCCACCGTCGCGCCGCCGCCGTACCAGAGCCCGAGCAAGGCAAGCATCGTGGCCAGCGCCGCGCTGAAGCCCAGCACCGAAATCGCGAGCGTCAGCGCGGTAGGCGTGCGCTCGTCGTCGATGCCCGGCGCGTGCGAAGCGTGGTCTGCGGCGGCGCCGGCCGCATAGAAGGCCGGCAGCTTGCCCGCGCAGCCTTTGCAGAACAGCGCGGATTCGCGGTTGATGGTCCGGCAGGTCTCGCAGACCACGGTGGTCGACTGGTTACTGTGCAGCAGCATTCTCGACAGGTCGATCAAGCCGCCGAAGGCTTCTGTAGCCACCGGGCTGGGTGAGGAGATGAAGTTTGCGGTTAGGGCGACCATGGTGAGCTCTTCGCGTCAAGGCATTGAAGTACCGGTTCCCGAAACGCCGATCTCCTTCTTCGCCGGAGCTCGACAATCGAATTAACGAAGTCTCGATGCGGTGCCCGCTTCGGAGAACGGCCGCAGCAGATGTAGGACGGAAGGCTGCGGCGATACGCCCTGCAACAAGCGCTCCGCCCGCTCGCTTCGGCTAAGCTGCGCGGCATGAACACCGCAACCCTGCTCGTCTTCGCTTTTGTCGCGCTGGTGGCCATCGCCACGCCCGGTCCCACCGTGCTGCTCGCACTCGCCAACGGCTCGCGTTTCGGCGTGCGGCGCTCGCTGCCCGGCATGCTGGGCGCGGTCGCTTCCGACTTCGTGCTCGTGGGCGCGGTGGCGCTCGGCCTCGGCGCCTTGCTGGCCGCGTCGGAGTTCTGGTTCTCGGTGCTCAAATGGGTGGGCGCGGCCTACCTGACCTGGCTCGGCATCCGGCTGCTGCGCTCGCAGGGCGGGCTTGACCTCTCACGACAGGAAGGCGAGGTGCCGAGCGGCGCGACGCCGCGGGCCATCTTCGCCAAGTCCTTTCTGGTGGCCGTGACCAATCCCAAGGGCTATCTCTTCTGCTCGGCGCTGATGCCGCAGTTCATCGATCCGGGCGCGGCGCAGTGGCCGCAGTACGCGGCCATCGGGATCGTGTTCGCGGGCCTCGACTTCTCGGTGATGCTGGCCTATGCCGTGATCGGCGCGCGCGCCGTCAAGCTGCTGCGGCAGCGCGCGGTGCTGTGGCTGGACCGCTGCTGCGGCGGCGCGCTGCTGGCGTTGGCGGGGTCGCTGGCCTTCTACCGGCGCAGCGCGAGCTAGTCGAAGTTCAGCAGCACCTTCATCGCCTGCGAGCGATCGGCCGCCAGTGCAAAGGCGCGCGCCGAGTCGCGGTAGGACAAGGTCGCCGAGATCAGTGGCTTCACGTCGACCAGCCCCTTGTTGAGCAGCTCCACCGCCACCGCGAACTCCTCGTGGAAGCGGAAGGCCCCGCG
>NZ_JBDGJK010000018.1:0-151533 GCF_057656935.1 Variovorax sp. Soil_C_33 | reverse complement strand
AGGCGACCAAGCTCAAGATCCGGCATGTGCCGGGCACCGGCGGGCCGGCGTCGTTCATCCTGATCGGGGCCATCGGCAACTTCAGTTCCGCATCGAGCTTCTGGGTGCGGGGACAACCCGTGAATGCCGGCGGTGCGGGCGTCGTGTTCGTCAACGGCACCGCGTCGAACCTGGGCAACGGCGTGCCCGTGACCATCGAGGGCGAGCAGGTCGTCGACGGCGTGCTGATCGCCACCCGCGTGAGCTTTTGAGCGCCAGTAGTCGATGACAGACCAGATGAGCCAATGGGTCGGCGCTTTCCTGGCCGAGTGGTGCCGCCTGTCCGAAGGACTTGCGGATCCCGAGCAATCGACGGAGTTCGCGAAAGAGATCTACGCCTCGTACGGGAAGCGCGATCCTCTCGAAGTCGCCGCAGAAATGTGGGGCGGCGGCGCGGGGCGGACCGAGCCCTGAGCTGACGTCCTTCCCCGAGACGGCGGGGATTCCCTCATCCGGACGGCCAAGTCCGGCCGCACGCAGGCAATAGCGCGCACTACACTGATTGCATGTCCGCGTCGCTGACGTCGTCTCATCGGAACGAGCGTTGGGAGCTGGGCGATCAGGCATGGTCGCGCAATCCGACGACGGGCGCTTTTGATCTCGCGGACTTCAGAGGGCTGGGTACAGCCCCGGCGGCGTACAACCCGCTCGACCTGGCGGCGCTGGTCGGCGCCCGCGTGAGCTTCGATGTGGAGGATCGGGGGACGCGGCCACTGGCACTCTATCCCGGGGCGTTCAAGTTTTCTCCCATGACGGGCAAGGCGTTGCCTGAACCGTCCATCGCCCATCTGGAGGTCTGGCTGCCGCCTTTCGGCGGCGATGGTTCCGCCGCAGCCGAGCCGCAAGGGCTGGGGCTGACAGCCGTCCGGCTGGCGCTGCGGCCGACGCTGAGCATCGAGTCCCCACCGGACCACCAACTGGCGATGCCGCCCGCGGGAAACTACCAGTTTCTCGTGGGCGCGTGCCAGACCTGCGAGTCCAGATTGTTCGCGATCGATGCTTCGCGCGGACTCATCTACCACTGGCTGCCGCACTCGGAGTGCTGGCTGGAGGTCTACCCCAGAGGCGCGGAGATACTCGTCGAGAGCGCTCTGACCGACAACGCCTGGGGCATGGTGGTGCAGCACCCCCAAGACTCCACCAGGCTGTTCATGCCTACCGATGACGGACTGGCCATCGTGGCCATCAATCCTATCGGCCGGACCTACGAATCGCAGCTCGTAGGCGGACGCTGCGTGGGCGCGCCGGTCATGTGGCAAGGCAGGGTTCATGTGCCCATGCTGGAAGAAGACAGGAAACTCGGCGTCTACGCCTTGGATCCGGATGGCAGTGCTCTTCGCCGTGTCGATGGGCCGAAGCTCGCTGCCTCGGCGGCGGCATGGTTTCGGCCACTGGCCGATCACCGGCAGATCGTCTGGATGACCTCGGTGGGCCAACTGATGGTCCAGCGCGACGCCGGTGCGGCGCTCGAAACATCCTTTCTGCCATGGCCGCCGGGCATCACGCCGCGCTTCGATCTGGGCAGCCCCTACCTTTCCGGCAGCGGCCGCCTATGGCAGCAGTGCTTGCGGCAGGACGACCAGGGAGGACAGATCGTCTTTGTTCAACTGGGACTCAGCGAGCCGGAAGTCAGGCCGGCGAGCTCGCCGCGGCTGTGCACCGGGTCGGCGTGCTTTCAGCGCGAGACACGCCTGCGGGGTGATCCATGGATCGATCCCGACGACAGCAGCGATTCCAGCACCGACGAAGCGATCTTCCCGTTGCTGGAATCGACTTCGGCATCGACCTTGCTGTGCGCGCGCGTGCCGAATATCCGCTCGGTGGATGGCCTTGTCGCGTCCAACGAGACGTGCACCGCCACCTTCGAATTGCGCGGCGAACATGCGGTGCAGTTCTGGGTTGCCCGCACGGCTCGGCCATGGATGACGCGAGCCTTTGTCTATTCGGGTCACCTGTTTCTTTATCACCCCGACCAGCGTCGCCTGCCAGGCTGGCGCATCGACGCATGAGCCGTCTCGTCCAACCTGGCCTGGCCAATTCGGACCTGGACGTCTCGGTGCCTTGCCAGCGTTGCGCTGCGCCGTTGCATGGGCGGGTCAAGTTCTGCCCGTACTGCGGCGAGGATGCGTCCCTCACGTTTGGAGCCGCCCCCCTCGAGCCGGGACCGGAAGCTCCCGTCAGCGAACCCAGCGAGGACGTGGACGCCGAGCTTGCGCGCTTCGTCCCTGCCCCGTTCGAGTGGCCGGAGGAACCGGCCGCGCAGAATGCCGCGGCGCCGCGTGTCGCCGCTGTCCTGAAGCGCTCGGTGATCGGCACGGTAGCCGCGCTCGTTCTGCTCGCGCTCGCGCTGGCGCTGGGCTACCTCTACGTCGACAAGCAGCACGAGACGGACAGGTCGCGAGAGTTCACGGCGAAACTGGCGCAGGCGCAGGGCGCCTTGAGCCGAGGCGACCTCGGCGCCGCCGAGCGTTCGCTGGCCGCCCTGGTCGCCGCCCATCCGGATCATCCCGGCGTGCGGGACTTGAGGAACGAACTCGATCGGCGAGTGCGGGAACAGGACGCCAAGCGCGAGCAGCTTCGCGATGCCACCCAGAAGGCGGCCAGGGTGCTCGGCCTGGCCGACCCCACCCCGTCGCCTGCCCCAGCGCCGCCGACAGCACAAGCGCCGGCCGTCGCCGTCCCCGCGCCGGGGATCGGCACCTCAGGCCCCGGCAAGAGCGAGTGCAACGACACGCTTGCGGCACTGGCTCTGTGCGAGCGGTGAGCTCCGCGAGCAGCAGCGCAGGTGTATCGGCAATCGCCCGACAGGACTACCATAAATAACCTTCACTGGAGCCGGCAATGCCAATCAGATCGATCCTGACGGGGCTGATAGCGATGGTGGTCCTTCTGTCTTCGCCCTTCGCGCAACCCAGGGCGCAATACAAGATCGTCACCGCGTCGAAAACCGGCACCTACATTCAGATAGGCCGCGACCTGGCCAAGTGGGTGGCCGAGCCCGCCGGCATCGAGCTCGACGTCCTGGAGTCAAAGGGTTCGGCGGAGAACGTGCAGCGCATGCGCTTCGAGCCAGGGGTCAAGCTCGCGCTGGTGCAGTCCGATGTCTACCAAGCCTTCCTGGATGAGGCGAAGGCCGGCAACGCCGACGCAGGCAACATCATTCGTCCGCTGCGCCTCATCATGCCGCTCTACGACGAAGAGATTTATTTCGTCGCCCGCGCCGACTCGCCGCTGAACGCCATCCACGAGATCAAGAACAAGAAGATCGGCGTCGGCGCGCTCGGCAGCGGCACGGCGCTCACGTCCAGAACGCTCTACCAGCTGATGTTCGGCGAGCAGATACCGGCGGCCAACGCGCAGTACCTGAGCAACGAGGAGGCGCTCGCCAAGCTGACGGTCGACAAGTCGATCGACGTCGCCATCATCGTGGCCGGCCAGCCGGCCAAGCTGTTCTCGGACATGAAGCCCGAGGCGCGCAACTACATCAAGATCCTGAAGCTGGACGATGCGGCGCCTGAAACAGCGCGTGCCAAGAAGACCTACTTTCCCGCCACGATCCGCGCCGCGAGCTACTCGACCTGGCTCACGGCCGACATTCCCACCCTGACCGTGAAGGCCTATCTGGTCACCTATGACTACGGCCTGCAATCGACAGTCGGAAATCTCGGCCGATTCGCCGAATCGCTTTGCAAGAACTTCGACAAGCTCCAGGCCAATGGCCATCCCAAGTGGAAGCAGGTGCGCCTGGAGCTGCCCGCCCTCGGCCAGGGATGGCGCTACTACGCGCCCATGGAAAAGCGGCTGCGCGCCTGCCTGGCTGGCCAGGCCGCGGCGGGCGGGCCGGCCTGGGCCAGGACGCAACCCACAGGGCGCGAATGCACGGAGCAGGAGTGGGTGCTGGGCTTGTGCAAGAGATGACTTTGAAGATGACCTTCCCCATGCTCACGCGCCGCGCGGCGCTGCTTCTCTCCGCGCTGGCCCTCGCCGGCTGCGGCAGCCTCGGCGGCAAGCCCGACACCGCGGCCGAGCCGATCCACGTCATGACCTCGGGCGGCTTCACCGCCGCCTACAACGAGCTCACGCCCGGCTACGAAAAGACGAGCGGCCGCAAGGTGCAGACCGCCTATGGCGCCTCGATGGGCGCGGCCAGCGACTCGATCCCGAGCCGCCTGGCGCGCGGCGAGCCGGCCGACATCGTGATCCTCGCGCGCCCTGCCCTCGACGCGCTGGTGAAGGAGGGCAAGGTGATGTCCGGCAGCCAGGTGGACCTGGTGCGCTCGTCGATCGGCTTCGCGGTGCGCGCCGGCGCGCCCAAGCCCGACATCAGCACGGTCGATGCGCTCAAGCGCGCGCTGCTCGCGGCGCCGTCGATCGCCTACTCGGCCAGCGCCAGCGGCACCTACTACGAAACCGAGCTGCTGAAGAAGCTGGGCATCGAGGACCAGGTCAAGCCGAAGAGCAAGCGCATCCTCAGCGAACGCGTCGGCACCGTGGTCGCGCGCGGCGATGCGGCGCTGGGCCTGCAGCAGGTCAGCGAGCTGCTGCCCATCAAGGGCATCGACTACATCGGGCCGCTGCCGGCGGAGGTGCAGCGCGTCACCGTGTTCTCGGCCGGCATTGCGACCGGCTCGAAGCAGCCCGAGGCGGCGCGGCAGTTGATCCGCTACCTCAACTCGCCGTCCGCCGCGCCAGTGATCGAGCGCACCGGGCTCGAAGCGATCGCCGCACGCGGCCCGTAAACTGGGGCCATGAGCTCGCCGATCACCCCCGCCATCGTCTCGGCCCTTGCGCCCACCGGCACGCTGCGTGCCTCCATCAATCTCGGCAATCCGATCCTCGCGAACAAGGATGCAGCCAGCGGCGAGCCAGCCGGCGTCTCGGTCGACCTGGCGCGTGCTTTCGCACAGCGCCTGTCGGTTCCGATCGAGCTGGTGGTGTTCGAGAAGGCGGCCGCATCCGTCGATTCGGTGCGCAACGACAGGGCCGACATCGGCTTCTTCGCGATCGATCCGGCGCGCAGCGACGGCCTGCGCTTCACCGCGCCCTATGTGCTGATCGAGGGCAGCTACCTGGTGCCCGCGGCTTCGCCGATCCGGCACAACGAGGAGGTGGATCAGGGCGATGTCCGCATCGCGGTCGGCGCCGGCAGCGCCTACGACCTCTTCCTCACGCGCGAGATCAAGGAGGCGCAGATCGAGCGCGTGCAGGGCGCCAAGGGCGTGTTCGAGAGCCTGCACGCGGGCCAGGTCGAGGTGGCGGCCGGCATCCGGCAGGTGCTCGAGGCCGAGGCCGCGAGCGTGCCCGGCCTGCGCATGCTGCCCGGGCGCTTCATGGTGATCCAGCAGGCGATGGGCACGCCGGCGCCGCGCGGCGCCGAAGCAGCCGCGGTGCTGGCCGCCTTCGTCGAGCAAATGAAGGCCGACGGCTTCGTGGCCGAGGCGCTCGCGCGGCACGGCATCCAGGGCGCCAGCGTGGCGCCGGCGGCCGTTCAGGCGTAGCGCGCCAGGCCCAATCCTTCCATATCGATCTCGGGCGAGCGCCCGCCGATCAGGTCGGCCATCACGCGGCCGGTGCCGGCCGCCATGGTCCAGCCGAGCGTGCCGTGGCCGGTGGCCAGCAGCAGATTCGAGAGGGGCGTCGCACCGAGGATGGGCGTGCCGTCGGGCGTCATCGGCCTGAGGCCGGTCCAGAACTCGGCGCCTTCGACGCTGCCGCCCTGCGGGAACAGATCGGTGACCACGTGCTCCAGGGTGTCGCGCCGCCGGTCGTTCAACCGCAGGTCGTAGCCCGAGAGCTGCGCGGTGCCGCCGACGCGGATGCGGTCGCCCAGCCTTGTGACGGCGACCTTGAAGGTCTCGTCCATCACCGTCGATTCGGGCGCCATCGCCGGGTCGCTGATCGGCACCGTGATCGAGAAGCCCTTGACCGGGTACACAGGCAGGCGGATGCCCAGCGGCTTCAGCAGCTGCGGCGAATAGCTGCCCAGCGCCACCACGTAGCGCTCGGCACGGAATGGGCCGGCCTCGGTATGGACCGCGGTCACGCCGCCAGCGTCGCGCGCGATGTCGGTGATGTCCACGCCGAAGCGAAAGCGCACGCCCGCCGCTTCGGCCAGCTGCGCCAGCGCCTGCGTGAACTTGAAGCAGTCGCCGGTTTCGTCGCCCGGCAGGCGCAGGCCGCCGACGAACTTTTCCCTCACCGCGGCCAGCGCCGGCTCGTGCCGCACGCAGCCTTCGCGGTCCAGCAGCTGGTAGGGCACGCCGTAGGCCTTGAGGATCTCGATGTCCTTGCCGGTGCCGTCGAGCTGCTTCTGCGTGCGGAACAGCTGCAGCGTGCCGAGCGCGCGCTCGTCGTAGCGGATGCCGGTGTCGGCGCGCAGCTGCTGGAGGCAGTCGCGGCTGTATTCGGCCAGGCGCACCATGCGGCCCTTGTTGAGCTCGTAGCGCGCATGCGTGCAGTTGCACAGCATCGCGATCCCCCAGCGCCACATCGCCGGGTCGAGCATCGGCTTGATGACCAGCGGGCTGTGCCGCATCAGAAGCCACTTGATCGCCTTGAGCGGCACACCGGGCCCGGCCCAGGGCGCCGAGTAGCCGGGCGACACCTCGCCCGCGTTGGCATAGCTGGTCTCCAGCGCCGGCGCCCGCTGGCGGTCGAGCACGGTGACCTCGTGGCCGGCCTTGGCGAGGTAGTAGGCCACGGTCGTACCGATCACCCCGCTGCCCAGAATCAGTACTTGCATGGGAATCCTCGGGGCTATGTCAAACCCAATGCCGACTGCAATCGCTCTGCCGACAAGTGCTCCGGCCGCTCGGGCCAGGCTTCCAGCAGCGCCACCATCTTCTCGTTGATCGGCGCGCGCGCGCCGTTCGACCTGGCGAGCCGCGCCACCTCGCCGCACAACGCGTCGATCTCGGTGCGCCGGCCCAGCGCCAGGTCGTCGGCCATGCTGGAGCGCGCCTTGTCGTCGATGCGCAGCATGCGCGCCGCGACGAGGCGGAACAGCGGCGTCGGCAGGCGCAGCATGAACGGCAGGCGCCGCGCAGGCACCGCCGCGAGCTGCGCCGGCACGATGTTGGCCCACGACAAGGCCTCCAGCGCTTCGTCCATCAGGGCCGCGAGGCATCGGCGATAACCGCGATCCAGCAGCTGCTCGCGCAGCGGCAGCCCCGAGAGCGCATTGATCGGGTTGTTGAGATTGAGCAGCAGCTTGCCCCATTGGACCGACAGCATGTCGTCGTAGGTGTCGACCGGTACGCCGGCGCGCTCGAACACGGCCAGCCAGGGCCGCAGCGCCCTGCTGCGCCGGGCGGCCAGCCGGCCGACCGTACCGCGGTGGAAGCTGCCGGGTTCGATTTCGGCCACGTTGTACGGCACCATCCCCGGCAGCACATAGAGCGTGGGTGCGACCTTCGATGCGACGTCCGCATTCGAGATGCCGTTCTGCAGCGAAAGCACCGGCGTGCCGGCCGGCAGCGCCTCGGCCAGCGCGGCCGCGGCCTCGGCAGTGGCGCTGCTCTTCACGGTCAGCAGCACCAGCGAGGGCCGTATGCCCAGAGGCACCCGCTCCTCGAGATGCAGCGCGTCGGGCGGCACGTGGCGCTCCATGCCGTCGAGATCGCTGAGCGTGATCCCGCGCCGCGCGAGCGTCTGCAGCACGCGGGGGCGGCCGACGAAGACCACGCGCACGCCCTCTGCCGCCAGGCAGCCGCCGATGAAGCAGCCGATGGTGCCGGCACCCATCACGAGCACGTCGACGGGCACGGGCTCGGACTCGGGCTCGGCCATGTGCGCTAGATCCGTTCCGCCACCCAGCCCTGCACCGACTGCAGCGCGGCCGGCAGGCCTGCCGCATCGGTGCCGCCGGCCATGGCCATGTCGGGCTTGCCGCCGCCCTTGCCGCCGACCTGCTGGGCGACGAAGTTGACCAGCTCGCCCGCCTTCACCCGGCCCATGGTGTCGGCCGTGACGCCGGCCGCGATCTGCACCTTGCTCCCGTCGACGGCGGCCAGCACGATGGCCGCGGTCTTGAGCTTGTCCTTGAGCTTGTCCATGGTCTCGCGCAGCGTCTTGGCATCGGCGCCGTCGAGCTTGGCGGCGAGCACCTTGATGCCGCCGACGTCGACCGCCTGCGCCAGCAGTTCGTCGCCCTTGGAGGATGCGAGCTTGCCCTTGAGCGCGCCCACCTCGCGCTCCAGCGCGCGCACCTGGTCGAGCAACTGCGTGAGGCGCGGCTGCAGTTCCGACGCCGGCGTCTTCAGCGTGGCGGCCACGCTGTTCACCGTCGCCTCGAGCTCCTGCAGATAAGCCAGCGCATTGGCGCCGGTCACCGCCTCGATGCGGCGCACGCCGGCGGCCACGCCGCCCTCGCTCACGATCTTGAACAGGCCGATGTCGCCGGTGCGCGCCACGTGCGTGCCGCCGCACAGCTCGCGGCTGGAACCGATGTCGAGCACGCGCACCGTGTCGCCGTACTTCTCGCCGAAGAGCATGACGGCGCCGGTCTTCTGCGCCGACTCCATGTCCATCAGGCGCGCCTGGGTGGCCTGGTTGGCCAGGATCTCGGCGTTCACGCGCTTCTCGATCTCGAGGATCTGCGCTGCGCTGACGGGCGCGTTGTGCGCGAAGTCGAAGCGCGTCTTGTCGGCATCGACCAGCGAGCCCTTCTGCTGCACATGCATGCCCAGCACCTCGCGCAGCGCCTTGTGCATCAGGTGGGTGACGCTGTGGTTGCGCATGGTGGCGGCGCGCAGCGCCGTGTCGACGCGCGCGGTGACGGCGTCGCCCACCTTGAGCGTGCCCTGCGTCTGCGTGCCATGGTGGCCGAACACGTCGGCCTTGATCTTCTGCGTGTCGTCGACGCCGAACTGCACGCCTTCGGCCACCAGCACGCCCTGGTCGCCGACCTGGCCGCCGCTCTCGGCATAGAAGGGCGTGGTGTCGAGCACCACGATGCCGGGCTGGCCTTCTTTCAACTCCTGCACCGGCGCGCCTTCGTAGTACAAGGCCACGACCTTGGCCTTTTCTTCCAGGTGCTGGTAGCCGGTGAAGGTGTTGGCGGCGCCGGCGTATTCGACGGCGCGATCCATCTTGAACTTGCCGGCGGCGCGGCCGGCGGCCTTCTGCTTTTCCATCGCGGCGTTGAAGCCGGCCGCATCGACCTCGACGCCGCGCTCGCGGCACACATCGGCCGAGAGGTCGAGCGGGAAGCCGTAGGTGTCGTGCAGCTTGAAGGCCACTTCGCCCGGCAGCAGCTTGGCGCCATCGGCCAAGGCCGCGTCGAGGATTTCCATGCCGTTGGCGAGCGTCTCGAAGAAGCGTTCCTCTTCCGCCTTCAGCGTCTCGGTGATGCGCTTCCCGTCGGCCACCAGCTTCGGATAGGCCTCGCCCATCAGCGCCACCAGGTCGGGCACCAGCTTGTGGAAGAAGGGCTTCTTCTGGCCCAGCTTGTAGCCGTGGCGGATGGCGCGGCGCACGATGCGGCGCTGCACGTAGCCGCGGCCCTCGTTGCTGGGGATCACGCCGTCGGCCACCAGGAAGGCGGTGGCGCGGATGTGGTCGGCGATCACGCGCAGGCTCTTGTTGTCGAGGTCGCGTTCGCCGGTCTCGCGCGAGGCAGCCTTGATCAGCGCGTCGAAGATGTCGATCTCGTAGTTGCTGTGCACATGCTGCAGGATCGCGGCCAGGCGCTCCAGGCCCATGCCGGTGTCGACGCAGGGCGCGGGCAGCGGCTTCACGCTGCCGTCGGGCTGCATGTCGAACTGCATGAACACGTTGTTCCAGATCTCGATGTAGCGGTCGCCGTCTTCATCGGGCGAGCCGGGCGGGCCGCCGGCGATCCCGGGGCCGTGGTCGTAGAAGATCTCGGAGCACGGGCCGCAAGGGCCGGTGTCGGCCATCATCCAGAAGTTGTCGGACATGTAGCGCCCGCCCTTGTTGTCGCCGATGCGCACCACGCGCTCGGGCGGCAAGCCGATGTCCTTGGTCCAGATGTCGTAGGCCTCGTCGTCCTCGATGTAGACGGTGGCCCAGAGCTTGTCGGCCGGCAGCTTGTAGACCTGGGTCAGCAGCTCGAAGGCCCAGGTGAGCGACTCGCGCTTGAAGTAGTCGCCGAAGCTCCAGTTGCCCAGCATCTCGAAGAAGGTGTGGTGGCGCGCGGTGTAGCCGACGTTCTCGAGGTCGTTGTGCTTGCCGCCGGCGCGCAGGCAGGCCTGCACCGAGGCCGCGCGCACATAGGGACGCTTGTCGGTGCCGAGGAACACGTCCTTGAACTGCACCATGCCCGAGTTGGTGAACATCAGCGTCGGGTCGTTGCCGGGCACCAGCGAACTCGACGGCACCACGGTATGGCCCTTGGAGGCGAAGAAATCGAGGAAGGACTTGCGGATGTCCGCAACGCTGAAGGTGGGCTGGCTCATCTTGGATTGGACTTCTCAGACAGGCGGCCGAGCGGGCAGCCCCTGCATCGAACCCACCTAACTGCTTGATTTGCTTGAACATTCGATTATAGGTTTGGCCCCCTGCCCCGCGTGCCCCTGTTGCTTTGCCCAGGACCTATGCTCGGGCCCATGAACGATCGCCTGCTCGCCGACGCCGTGCTGGTGCTGCACGGCCTTTTCATCCTGTTCGTGGTGGCAGGCGGCCTGCTCGTGTGGCGCTGGCCGCGGCTCGCCTGGCTGCACCTGCCGGCGGTCTTCTGGGGCGCCTGGGTGGCGTGGTTCGGCTGGGAATGCCCGCTGACGCCGCTGGAGAACCAGCTGCGGCTCACCGCCGGCCAGGCCGGCTACAGCGGCGGCTTCATTGACCACTACCTGCTGGGCGCGGTCTATCCCGAGGGCCTCACCCGTGCCGCGCAGATCGCATCGGGGACCTTCGTCGCCGTGCTCAATCTGGTGGTGTATGCGCTGCTTCTTCGTCGCGCGCGGCGCATGAAGCAGCGTTGACGTCCGCTATGGCGACGGCGACGCGCCGGCCGGCTCGATGTTCAGGTTCATCCGGAACAGGTTGCCCGGATCGAATTGCCGCTTCACCGCCTGCAGGCGCGCGTAGTTCGCGCCGTAGCTGCCGGCGACGCGTTCGGCCTCGTCCTCCGTCAGGAAATTGACGTAGCCGCCGCCGGTGGCGTGCGGCGCGGCATCCTGGAAGACCTCCCGCGCCCATACGCGCACCCGTTCGTCTTCGCGTGGATCGGACCAGCGGCCATGCACGTTCATGATGTAGTTTGCATCGCGGCCGACGAAGGCCGTGTCCTCCGGCTTCACGCGCGCCATCGCGCCGCCGAGCTGGGCGATGAAGATCTCGCACTCGGGCCCCGGCAAGCGGCGGACGGAGTCGATCACGAGGTCCAGTGCTTCGTCGCTCAGCGTGCTGAAGTTGTTCGACTTCCAGTAGTTGCGGCTGCCCGGTGCGAGCAACGGATCGAAGGCCGACTGGAAGCCGGCATAGGGCGTCGGCCCCAGCGCGGTGCCGAGCGGACTGCCGAACTGCAGCACCGGCGCGGCAGCGCGCTCGCCGGCTTCGACCTCGCCGCTGTAGACCAGCGGCAGGATCACCACTTCCGTGCCGTGGACCGATTCGGGAAGGAAGGGCAGCGGCGGCGCCTTGCGCATCACCGTCCAGACGCTCAGTTCGTCGGGCGCGCCGGTGGTGAAGTCGCGCCACGCGCGCAGCACCTGCTGCGCCTGCGCGAACGGATAGACCACCAGGCCCGCGTACAGCTCGGGGCCGACCGGATGCAGCTGGAACTCGAACGAGGTCGCCACGCCGAAGTTGCCGCCGCCGCCGCGCAAGGCCCAGAACAGCTCGGGCTCCGAAGTCGGCGAGGCAACGCGCTCGGTGCCATCGGCGATCACGACCGTGGCGCGCAGCAGGTTGTCGACGGTCAGGCCGTAGCGGCGCGTCAGCCAGCCGAAGCCGCCGCCGAGCGTGAGCCCGGCCACGCCGGTGGTGGAATTGATGCCGAGCGGCGTCGCCAGGCCGTGGGCTTGCGCCTCGCGATCGAAGTCGCCGAGCAGCGCGCCCGCGGCGACGCGCGCCGTGCGCTGGGCGGCATCGATGCTGACCGTGCGCATGCCGGACAGGTCGATCACCAGGCCGCCCTCCGCGATCGCATTGCCCGCGATGTGATGGCCGCCGCCGCGCACGCTCAGCAGCATCTTGTGCGCTGCGGCAAAACGCACCGCAGCCTGGACATCGCTGTCGTTCATGCAGCGCGCGATCAGCGCGGGCCGGCGGTCGACCGTGCCGTTCCAGACCTTGCGTGCTTCGTCGTAGGCGGCGTCGGCGGCGCCGAGAACGCCGCCGCCGATCTGCGCCGCGAAGGCGGCGACGTCGGGCTGCGGAAGTTGCCGGACGTCCTTGTCCAGCGTCTGGTAGGTCAGAGAGGTCATGGGGTCCTCCTGGAGTGAGCGCGTTGAAGAGCCGGAGGCTCATTCTTGCGACCTGGCCGCTCCCGCACCTGACCCGGCGTCCTTGAAATCTACCCGTGCGTCCGGACGGCGGCGGGCTGGTACGCCCCGGATCAAATGAGATTACTTTCTTGTAATGAGACTGAAATCTCATTACGATGCATGCACTTCAACCCGCAAGGACACCCGCCATGGCACTGACCCGCAGCGAAATGGATCGCAAGCTCGACGAGCATTTCAATTTCGAAGCCCAGGACAACGTGGAGGGTGTGCTGGCCACGCTCACCGCTGACGTCGAGCACGACGTGGTCGGCTGGCCTAGCGGCCCCAGCCGCAGCCGCGAGGGCGCGCGCCCGTTCTACGAGACGCTGTTCGCCGACCTGTCCGAAGGCAAGGTCGAGTCCCGACGCCGCCTCTATGGCGACAACTTCATGGTCGACGATTCGCTATGGAGCGGCCGGGCGCCGGGCCGCCCCTTCGGCATGGACGGCCGCGACCGTCCGCTGGCCTTCCGCCTGCTGCATGTGATCGAGTTCGCCGACAACGGCGACATCCGCCGGGAGAACGTCTGGGTCGACCTGGGCGCCATCCTGCAGCAGTTGCCACAGGTGGCCTGAGCATGGCCGGCAACGAAGGCCGCCCGCAGCAGAAGCAGCGCACACGCAAGGCCCTGCTGCAGGCCGCATCGCAATTGACGAAACAGGGACGCCGGCCGACGCTCGACGAGATCGCCGAAGAGGCGCTGGTTTCCCGCGCCACCGCCTACCGCTATTTTCCGAACGTCGAGGCGCTGCATCTGGAAGCATCCATCGACATCGAGACGCCGCAACCGGAGGATGCGCTGCGCGGCGCGCCGGCGGACGACGTGGTCGCCCGTCTCGAGCATGTGGATGACGCGCTGCACACGATGATCGCGGCCAACGAGGCGCCGCTGCGAATGATGCTGGCGCAGTCGCTGGAGCGAAGCGCCCGCGGCGAAACCGACGGGCAGCTACCGGCACGCCAGAACCGCCGCACGCCGCTGTTCGAAGCCGCGCTCGCGCCGGCCAACGGCTCCATCAAGCCGGCGGCGCTGAAGAACCTCAAGCACTCGCTCGCGCTGGTGATCGGTCCCGAGGCCATGGTGGTCTTCAAGGACGTACTTCGACTCGACGATGCCGAGTCGCGCAAGGTCAGGCGCTGGGCGATCCGGGCGCTGGTCGCCGCTGCGGCGCAGCCCACGCTCGCGCCGGCCAGGCCGGTTCAGCGCAAGCCGAAGGAAACGATTCTTCCCCGTCGATCCCGTCCAAGGAGTTCTCCATGACAGCGCACCGAAATTCGTTGCCGCCGCATTCGCCCTCCTCGCCTGCGCCGGCACCTTGGCCGGGCCTGCGGAAGCAGGCAAGGATCAACTGCGACGCGGCCGCTACCTGATACAGGTCGCCGGCTGCAACGATTGCCACACGCCCAACTACATAGCCAGCAACGGCCAGGTCGACGAGAAGCTCTGGCTGACCGGCGATGCCCTGGGCTGGGCCGGCCCCTGGGGCACGACCTATGCCACCAACCCACGCCTGATGATGGCCGGCATGAGCGAGCAGCAATGGATCCACCATGCGCGCAGCATGCGGCCGCGCCCGCCCATGCCCTGGTTCAATGTCCGCGCCATGAGCGATGCAGACCTGAAGGCCATCTACGCGTTCACCCGCTCGCTGGGGCCCGGCGGTTCGCCGGCACCCGCTTATGTGCCGCCCGGCAAGAAGGCTGCGGGGCCGGTGGTGCAGTTTCCGGAGTGATGCAGCGCGTGCCATGCTGACTTTCAGACGGCAACGACCGCAGTAGAATCCGCGCCTGCTGCGGGTGTAGTTCAATGGCAGAACGGCAGCTTCCCAAGCTTCATACGAGGGTTCGATTCCCTTCACCCGCTCCAGCCCAACATCACGGCCCCTCTTGCAGGGGCCGTTCTCGTTGCGCTTCGCGGATGTATTCGCGCCATCGATGCATCCCATTGACCCAAAGCGTTTTACTCCCGAAGCGCTCATCCCTAACCTCTGCCGACCTCCAATCCGCCCCCATCGAAGGGACGGCCCAAGGTCTGCAGATGCGTGCCTGGCGCTCCAGCGTTCGTCGATCTGCCGAAACAGAACGACACAACGGAACGCGAGACATGCCCAAACTCCTCTTGTTGATCAGCGCCAACACCACCAAGCAGATCAAGCTGCGAAAGCCGGAAACAACCGTAGGGCGGGCGACGACCAATGACATCGTCATCAGGCATGAGCGAGTCAGCCGCCTCCATGCCGTGCTGACCCTCGACGGTCTGTTCGTGACGATCAAGGACCTGGCCAGCAGCAACGGCGTCTACGTGAACGACAGCAAGGTGGAGACGCAGCATCTGGTCGATGGCGACAGCATCTCGATCGGCGGCTGCCGGATGCGCTTCCTGGCCGGCAATCAGGACTACACCTCCGTCGAGGCTTTGCGGCTGTTGACCATTCCCGGGCTTCCGCTCGAACTGGCATCGCAGCGCGTCTCTCCCACGTGGGCCGACGCATTGCGTGGCGCGGCCGCCTGACCCGCTCGATCCCGGCACTGCTCGAAGGGTCATCCGCCAAGCCGCGCCTCGCACCGCCTCCTACAATGGTCCGCATGCGCTTCCCGGCCACCGCACTCCTCGTCACTGACTGCCCCGCTGCAGCCCCCGCCGCCCTCGCGGCAGGCCGGCGCGCGCGAGCAGCCGACGGCAAGGCGACCCGTCCCGCTGAGCGCGCGCCAGCCGCACTTTCCCCCGCCCGGCGATCCCCTTCCCTCTTCTCGTTTAGCGCAACCATCGATCGCCGGGCTTAAGCCCCGCGCGACAGCGACCCTTTGCGGCCGCATTCGATTGGAGTGCTTCATGTCATCGACGACAACCCTACGCGGCGAGCGCACGCTCACCGAGCTCGATCACCTTCGTCTCAGCAAGCTGCTCGACGAAAAATCCCATCCGGGGCTCGAAGCCCTGCTCGATGCCGCCGAGGTGCTGGGCTCACGCGAGGTGCCGGCAGATGTCGTCACGATGTATTCGCAAGTCACCCTCGCGGATGTGCCTTCGGGCCAGCGCCACAAGCTGACCCTCTGCTATCCGAAGGATGCCGAGCCCGGCGCCGGCCTCGTCTCGGTGCTCTCGCCGGTCGGCATGAGCCTGATCGGCCTGCGGCTCGGCGCGGTGGCGAGCTGGACCTTGCCCAGCGGCGAGGAAGGCCGCGCCGAAGTGGTCGAGATCCTGTTCCAGCCCGAAGCCAGCGGCGACTACACGACCTGAGATCGCCCTCAGTCGAGCGTCCCCAGATACGCCGCGATGTCGCGCGCATCCTGTTGCGTCACGCCCATCTGGGGCATGGCCGTCTGCGGGTCGACCTCGCGCGTGTGGCGCAGCCAGCGCACCATGTTGTCGGGCGTGTTGGCGAGCTTGCCGCCGATCATCGCGCGGTGCGCCACGCCGGCGAGCGGCGGGCCGACATTGGGCTGCGAGCCGGTGACGCCCGGGATGGTGTGGCAGGTGCCGCAGGCGTATTGGTGGATCGCCTTCGCGCCGCGGCGCACATCGCCCTGCGCATCGGCATTCGTCGCCACGCGCGGTCCACAGGCACCTTGCACCGCGGGGCCGCTCGTCACCGTCACGCTCGCCTGCGTCGCCTCGGCGTACTGCTGGGGCGTGAGGTCGGGCAGCCGTTCGAGAAAGGCGACCACGGCCCACAGGTCTTCCTCGGCCAGGCGAAATTCCCAGGCCGGCATGCCGCTCATCTTGATGCCGTGCTTGGTCACCCAGTAGAGCTCGCGCGCGTTCCAGTGCTGGCGCGCATCGACCAGCGGTCCTGGCCAGGGCTGCATGCTCTTGCCGATGTCGTCCTGCGCAACGCCGGGGCCGCCATGGCATTGCTGGCACTTGTCGCGAAAGCAGGCCGCGCCGCGCAGCACCAGCCGCTCGTCGTCGAGCTTCGGCACTTCGATGCCGCGTGCCCGCAACCGCACCGCTTGCCGCATCGCGGTCTCGAGCATCGAATACACGGGCTGCGTGTGCTGCTCGGTTGCAGAGATGTTGTAGAGCCCGCCCCACACCGTCACCGCTGCGCCCGCCGCCGCGGCCAGGCCGAGCACCGCAAGCGTCAGCAGGACGGTCTTCGAGGTTCCCATGTTTGGCGGCATTGTCCGACGCGCGAGAGCGCCGCCGTGTCGGCGCAAGGCGCATTCGCGCCACGAGAATCGCGAGATGCCCGCCCCCCTGCTGCTGCTGCTGGATCGCCCCGGCTCGTGGACCGCACTGCTGCTGGCCATCGCAGCGCTCGCCGGCGGCTGCGAGCTCGGCGAACGCAAGCTGCCCAACGCCAAGGCGCCGGCGGTCCAGATCGCGCGCGGCCAGCAGCTGCTCGCGCAGTACCAGTGCGGCAGCTGCCATGCGATTCCGGAAGTGCCGGCCGCGCGCGGCACGGTCGGCCCGCCGCTCGAAGCCTTCGGCCGCCGCAGCTACATTGCCGGCCAGGTGCCGAACGGCCCTGACACGCTGGCGCGCTGGATCGTTGCGCCGCAGGCCCTGGTGCCCGGCACCGTGATGCCTGCGATGGGCGTCTCGCCCCAGGATGCGCGCGACATGGCGGCCTACCTGCTGGCACTCGAATGAACGGCACGGCTTCGCAATCCGTACTGCATGCCGCGGGCCCGGTCGCCGAGACGCTGCTGGGCGTGAGCACGGTGCTGGTGCTGGGCGCCACGCTGATCTTCGTGGCCGTGATGGCGCTGCTCGTGCTGGCCGTGCGGCGGCGCGGCGCCCAGGTGAATGCACGCTGGTGGGTGCTCGGCGGCGGCGTGGTGTTCCCCACTGCGGTGCTGGCCGCGCTCTTCGCCTACAGCGAGTGGCACAAGCCCCCGTGGCGCATCGCGCCGCCGAAGGACGCGCTGATCGTCGGCGTCACCGCGCGCATGTGGTGGTGGGAGCTGCGCTACCGCGATCCGGCCACCGGCGCCGAGATCGTGGGCGCCAACGAGATCCGCATCCCGGTGGGCCGGCCAGTCTACTTCGGGCTTTCGAGTGCGGACGTGATCCACAGCTTCTGGGTGCCGGCGCTGGGCGGCAAGATGGACATGCTGCCCGGCCGCGTGCAGCACCTGCAGTTGCAGGCCGACCGGCCCGGCACCTGGCGCGGGCAATGCGCCGAGTACTGCGGCGATCAGCATGCGCGGATGGCGCTGCACGTGGTGGCCGAGCCGCCGGCGGCCTTCGAGGCCTGGCTCGCGGCCCAGGCCCGGCCCGCCGCGGCCTCGTCCTCGCGAGAGATCGAGCGCGGCCGCGAAGCCTTTCTCGCGCATCGCTGCAACGCCTGCCACGCGGTGCGCGGCGTGAGCGAAGAAAGCCGGCTCGGCCCCGACCTCACGCACGTCGGCAGCCGCCTCTACCTCGGCGCCGGCACGGTGGCCAACGATGCGGCCGGGCTCGCGCAATGGGTGGCCCACACGCAGCAGCTCAAGCCCGGCGCACGCATGCCCTCGTCGGGCGAGCGCATCGACCAGGCGAGCCTGCAATCCATCGCGGCCTGGCTCGGCGAGCTCAAATGAAACCCGCGGCCGACACCCTGCCGTCCAGCCTGCCGCGCCCCGACGGCGAGCGCGAGGCGCTCGAACGCGCCTGGCGGGCACCCGAAGGCTGGCGGCTGCTCTCGGCCGTCAACAACACGCACATCGGCGTGTTCTACATCGCGACCGCGATGCTCTTCTTCGTGCTGGCCGGCATCCTGGCGCTCGTGATGCGCGCGCAGCTCGCCGTGCCGGACAACGGGCTCGTCGACCCGAAGACCTACAACCAGCTCTTCACGATGCACGGCACCGTGATGATGTTCCTGTTCGCGGTGCCGATCGTCGAGGCCGTGGCCGTCTATCTGCTGCCGGGCATGCTGGGCGCGCGCGACCTGCCCTTTCCGCGGCTGTCGGCCTACGCCTTCTGGGCCTATGCGATCGGCGGCATCGCCTTCTTCTGCACCCTCTTCTTCGGTCAGTCGCCCGACGGCGGCTGGTTCATGTACCCGCCGCTCACCGGCAAGGAGTTCTCGCCCGGACGCGGCGCGGACTGGTGGCTGCTGGGCATCGGCTTCATCGAGATCTCGGCGATCGCGGGCGCGATCGAGCTCATCATCGGCATTCTCTTCACGCGCGCCCCAGGCATGACGCTGATGAAGATGCCGGTGTTCGCCTGGGCCATGCTGGTGACCGCGCTGATGATCGTGTTCGCCTTCCCGGCGGTGATCGCTGCCACCACGCTGCTCGAGCTCGAGCGCGCCTTCGACTGGCCCTTCTTCATCGCGGCGCGCGGCGGCGATCCGCTCCTGTGGCAGCACCTGTTCTGGTTCTTCGGCCATCCGGAGGTCTACATCATCTTCCTGCCTGCGGCGGGCATGGTCTCGATGATGATCGCCACGCTCGCGGGCACGCCGCTGGTGGCCTATCGCGGCGTGGTGGCGGCGCTGGCCGGCGTCGGCATCGTGAGCTTCGCGCTGTGGGCGCACCACATGTTCACGGCCGGCCTCGGCAATCTCTCGATGATGGTCGTCTCGGCGGCCAGCTTCATCGTCGCCATACCGAGCGGCGTGCAGGTGTTCGCGTGGATCGCGACCTTCTGGCGCGGCCGCGTGCGGCCGAACGCGCCGACGCTGTTCCTGCTCGGCTTCCATTTCATCTTCGTGCTGGGCGGGCTCACCGGCGTGATGGTGGCGGTGCTGCCCTTCGACTGGCAGGCGCACGACAGCTACTTCATCGTCGCGCATTTCCACTACGTGCTGATCGGCGGCATGGTGTTTCCGCTGTTCGCCGGCTTCTACTACTGGCTGCCTGTGTTCAACGGGCATTGCCTGTCGGAGCGCTGGGGCCGCTGGGTCTTCGGCCTGATGTTCGGCGGCTTCAACCTCGCCTTCTTTCCGATGCACATCGCGGGCCTGATGGGCATGCCGCGGCGCGTGTACACCTACCCGGGCGATCTGGGCTGGAACGTCCTCAACCTGCTGTCGACCCTGGGCGCCTTCACCCTGGCGGCCGGCGTGCTGCTGTTCATCGTCGATGCGGCGCGCACGCTGCGCCGGCCCGAGAAGGACCACGACAACCCGTGGCGCGCCGGCACGCTCGAATGGCTGCCGCCGCGCGACTACGGCGTGCGCAGCATTCCCGATGTGAACTCGCTCGAGCCCTTGTGGGACCGGCCCGCGCTGCCGCAGGAGGTCGAGGCCGGCCGCCACTGGCTGCCCGGCACGGTGTTCGGCGGCCGCGAGACGCTGGTGACCAGCGTGCGCGATGCGCGGCCGCTGCACCTGCTGCGGCTGCCCACCGACGGCTGGTGGCCGGTGGCCGCCGCGGCGGGAACGGCGGGCTTCTTCCTGCTGCTGACGGTCGAACGCATGGTGCCGGCCTTCGCCTGCGGGCTGCTCGCGATCGTCGCCATCCTCATCTGGCTCTGGGGCTCCGACCGGCCGCCGCCGAGCGCGACGGCCCGCGTCGCGCGCGGCGTCTACCTGCCGGTGGGCGCCGCCGGCCGCGCTTCGCATTCATGGTGGGCCGTGATCGTGCTGATCGCGGTGGACATGACGATCTTCGCGTCCTTCGTGTTCTCGCACCTTCACGTGGCGATGGCCGCGGATGTGTGCCCGCCGCCCGGTGCGGCGCTGCCGGCGACGCGCTGGCCGCTGGGCTCGGCCGCGCTGCTCGCGGCCGGCTCGCTGCTGATGGCAGGCGCAGCGCACGCGCTGGGCTCGGCCGAGGTGCGCAGCCAGCGGCTGTTGCGCGCGCTGGTGCTGCTCGCGATGGCCTGCACCAGCGGCGCATTCGCACTCGACATGGCCGGCCATCTGCAGGCCGGACTCGACCCGCGCGCACAGGCCTGGAGCGCGACCGTCGGCATGCTGCTCGGCTACCAGGGTTTCCACGTCGCCGTCGTGCTGCTGATGGGCGGCTACGTGCTGGCGCGCTCCTGGAGCGGCCGGCTCCAGCCCGCCGCGCGCGCCACCCTCGACAACACGCTCTTGATGTGGCACTGCGTCACGGCGCAAGGCCTGCTCGCTGCGCTCGCGGTGCAACTGGCGCCGCGCCTTGCTTGAGGCGTCTATATCTCGGCAAACACCTCAAGCAGGTTTCCGTCGGGGTCACGAAAGAAAAGCGTGCGATGGCCGAAGCGCTGATCGGTCGGGGGAGAAAGAAGATCGATGCCCTGCCGCACGAGTTCGGCCGCGCACCGATCGACATCTGGCGCGGAAACCTTGAATGCCAGCTGAAGCGCGGCGCTGCCCTTCGGCGTCGGCGCATCGGTTGCAGTTCGACCGGGCGTTGCCAATGCCAGGGTGTTGGCGCCGACTCGATACTCGATCCAGTTCGGCGACAGCTCTCGCGTCAGGCTGAAGCGGAGTACATCTTCATAGAAGCGGCGCATCGCTGTCATGTCGCGGACGAAGATGACCGAGTAGTCGATGGCTCGAATGGCATGGAAAGGCGAATCCGGACGCGGTTCCTTCACGGTGCTTGTTCCCTACAGCAGATCCTGCGACTCGTCGTCGAAGCCCGGCACCGGCTGCACCTTGGCCAGCGCCATCCAGAGGCTGAAGGGCATGCGCGGCAGCGCGCGGTGCACGGCCGAGCGCGCCACCACCAGCCGGCCCTGCTGCGCGATCAGCACCCCGCATTCGGCCGGAATCTCGTCCGGCTCGCCGATCGGCCGGCCCTTGGCGTCGCAGCCCAGCACGTACCAGCACTCGCCGCCGAGGTCGAGGTAGGCGGCGCGCTTGTCGGGCTTGCGCAGATCGCTCAGCAGGTCGGCGCGGTTGACCTTCACCTCGTGCACGATCGGCTGCGCATAGGCCTCGACGCTGGTGTTTCGGATCGAGAAGACGTCCGGCCGCGCGATGCACCAGCGGGGCTTGCCGCCCTCGTTCGCAGCCGGCAGCCGCGCCCGCAAATTCAGGCCGCGCCAGGCCACGCGGCCGGCGCGCGTCATCTCGCGCGCGACCTGCTCGACCAGCGCCTCGTGCTTGGAGAGCACCGCGCGGTTGACGACCAGCGTGCGCGCGATGTGCGCGATGCCGGCATCGCTGACGCGCAGCGTTTCGTGGCCCAGCGCCGAGCGCACGCGTTCCAGCAGGCCGGCCGCCAGCAGGTCGACCTCGATGGCGTCGCAGCAGGGCCAGCCGGCCGAGCGGTAGACCTCGCGCAGGCGGCGCGCATGCAGGCGCCCCAGCGCGGCCGCGCCGGGCGGCGGATCGGCCACCGGCGGCGGCGCGCCCGGATCGGTCATCGGCGGATCGACCGCCGGCGGGTCGCCCTCGGGCGGCGGTGGCGGCGGCTGCGCGGGTGTTGGCGGGATCGGCAGATCGGGTGCCGGCGGCGGCGGCCCGATGGGTACGCCGACGCCGGCGCGCTGCAAGGCGAGTGCTGCGTTCATCGCGCAAGGTTAGCGAAAACCGGCAGCCAAGGCGAGCGCGGCTGCAAGCTTCAGGCCGCAGACCCGGACATGACCACCACCACCTGCGCCTGCGTCTTCCCCACTGAGAGGTAGATATGCCCCACGCTGCTGTCGAAGTAGACCGACTCGCTGCGCCGCACCAGCACCGATTCGCCGGTCTCGAAGCGGATGCGCACCGCGCCGGACAGGACCATGCAGAACTCCTGGCCGGGGTGCCGGATGAAGTCGGCGAACTCGCTCTCGTGGCGCGCCAGGATCCGGCCGTGCATCGGCTCCATGATCTTCGCGGGATGGTCGGTGCACAGCATCCGGTACTCGTACTGGTCGCTGGCATAGCTCGGGGCACTGCCGAGCGCCGAGTGGACGAAGGTCGGCGCCGCCTTGCCCGCGCGGCGCGCGGCCGGATCGAACAGGCGCGAGATATCGACATTCAGCGCCCGCGCGACGGCAGCGAATTTCTCGTAGCTGATGGAGATCTGGCCGAGCTCCATCTTCGACAGCGTGGACAAGGCCACGCCAGATCGGGCGGACAGTTCCTTCAGCGTCAGCTTGCCGGCCTTGCGAATCGAGCGCAGCCGCTCCCCCATGACGTCGCGTGCTATCGATTCGACGGGCGCGGCGGTCGATCGGGTGCGGCGCGATTTCTTCGCGGGCGGCGTGAGCGGAGGACGCAATGTACGGGCCATGGGGCGGCGCATTATGGCGCACGGGTGCGGCGGCAGCTTGACCGTATCCATACGCTCGAACCATAATTCTCGTAAATGAGAATTTTGACCCCATGAGCACGCCACCCACCTTCGACTTCGCCGTGATCGGCGCCGGCATCGCCGGCGCATCCCTTGCCTTCCAGCTGGCTGGGCGCGCGAGCGTCGTCGTGCTGGAGCGCGAGTCCCAGCCCGGCTACCACTCGACTGGCCGCTCCGCCGCGATGTTCATGGAAAGCTACGGCACTACGGCCATCCGGGCGCTGACGCGCGCGAGCCGCGCGTTCTACGAGCAACCGCCCGAAGGCTTCGCCGCGCATCCGCTGCTCACGCCGCGCGGCGCGCTCTACATCGCCAGCGAGGCCCAGTCGCAGGAACTGCAGGCGGCTTTCGAGGCGCTGTCGCGCAACGCGCCGAATGTCCGCCTGGTCACCGGCGAGGAAGCCGTTGCCATGGTGCCGGTGCTGCGCGCCGACCGCGTGCATGCGGCCATCTTCGAGCAGGATGCACAGGACATCGACGTCCATGCACTCCATCAGGGCTACCTCAAGGGTATGCGGGCCCGCGGCGGCACACTGCACTGCAATGCGGAGCTCGCGGCCGCGGTACGTACCGAGTGCGTCTGGCAGCTGCGCCTGGCCGACGGCCAGCAGGTGCAGGCGCGTACCCTGGTCAACGCCGCCGGCGCCTGGGCCGACCAGATCGCGGACCTGTGCAGGGCCGCGCGCATCGGGATCGAACCGCGGCGGCGCAGCGCCTTCACCTTCGCGGCGCCCGAGGGCCTCGACTGCGCGGCGTGGCCGGCGGTCGTCGGCATCGACGAAAGCTTCTACTTCAAGCCGGATGCCGGGCAGCTGCTGGGTTCCCCGGCCAATGCCGATCCGGTGGTGCCGCACGACGTGGTGCCCGAGGAACTGGACGTGGCCCTGGGCATCCACCACATCGAGAACGCCACCACGCTCTCGATCCGCCGCCCGAGCCATGCCTGGGCGGGACTGCGGTCCTTCGTGGCCGACGGCGACTTCGTGCTCGGCTGGGACGACGGCTGCGAAGGCTTCTTCTGGCTCGCCGGCCAGGGCGGCTACGGCATCCAGACTGCCGCCGGCGCTTCGGAGCTGGCGGCGGCCCTGCTGCATCACGAGGCGCCGCCGGCGCAGCTGCTCGCCCACGGCGTGGATCCGCTTGCATTCCGGCCTGGACGACTGCGTTGACTTCAGCGCCATGGGCGTTTCTACTGGCACGATTCATGCACGTTTTCGGCTTTACTCGGATATGAGAATTCTCGTTAAAGAGAATTTCATGACCATCACCGAAAGGACTTTCATGCAACTCCGCACCAGCGCCCTTCTTCATGCTGCAGCATGGGCCTGCGCATCCTTCGCGGCCGTGCTGCCCGCCCAGGCCGCCGGCTATCCGGAAAAACCGGTGCAGATCGTCGTGCCCTTCCCGCCGGGCGGCGCGGGCGACGTGATGGGCCGCCTGCTGGCGCGCCAGCTCGAATCCCGGCTCGGGCAGCCGGTGGTCGTCGACAACAAGCCCGGCGCTGGCACCGCCATCGGCGCGCAGTTCGTGGCCAATGCCAAGCCCGACGGCTACACGCTGCTCTTGAGCTCCAATTCCACCTACACCCTCAATCCGGCCATTCAGCCCAAGCTGTCCTACGACCCGGTCAAGGCCTTCGAGCCCGTCGGCATGGTGGCCAACATGGCCCTGATCCTGGTCGCGCATCCGTCGGTGCAAGAGAACAGCGTGCAACAGCTCGTTGCAGCGGCCAAGGCCGCGCCCGAAAAGTACATGTACGGCTCCTTCGGCAACGGCACCGTGTCCCACTTCTCCGGCGAGATGTTCAAGGCGGCAGCAGGCGTCAAGATGACGCACGTGCCCTACCGCGGCAGCGCGCCGGCGATGACCGACCTGGTCGGCGGACAGATCCCGCTGGCCTTCGACAGCGTCGTGGCCGCGGTACCGCACATCAGGACCGGCAAGATCAAGCCGTTGGCGGTCACCACCACCACGCGCTCGGCACTGCTGCCCGATGTGCCGACCGTGGCCGAGAGCGGCTACGCCGGCTACCAGATGAGCTCCTGGATCGTGCTGGTCGCGCCCCGCGGCCTGCCGCCCGAAGTCAAGCAGAAGCTCGAGCAGGCCCTGGCCGCCGCCATGGATGATGCCGAACTGCGCGACAAGCTCAAGGGCGTGGGCTTCGAGCCCGCCTATGCGCCCATCAAGGACTGGAGCGGCATGGTCGGAAAGGACATTGCCCGGCTGCGCAAGATCGCGGAACAATCGAATATCAAAGCCGACTGACCTTTTTGGGCCTCGCACATCCATGCCATCCAGCCACACCCTTGCCGACCAGTCCGCCGTCGAATTGCGCCGCATGATCGGCAGCCGCGAGGTCTCGCCCGTCGAGGTGCTGGAGGCCAGCATCGCGCGCATCGAGGCGCTGAACCCGGCCGTCAACGCGCTCACCGCCACCTGCTTCGAGCGCGCGCGCGAAGAGGCCGCCCGCGCCGAGGCGCACGTGCTGCGCGGCGAAGCGCTCGGCAGCCTGCACGGCCTGCCCATCGGCATCAAGGACCTGGAAGACACCGGCGGCCTGCTGACCACCTACGGATCGCCGCGCTTCCGCGGCCAGGTGCCCGCGCGTGACCACGCGCTCGTCGCACGCTTGCGCGCCGCGGGCGCCATCGTGGTCGGCAAGACCAACGTGCCGGAGATGGGCGCCGGCGCCAACACGCGCAACCCGGTCTGGGGCGCCACCGGCAATCCCTTCGATCCGATGCGCAACGCGGGCGGTTCATCGGGCGGCTCGGCCGCTGCGCTCGCCACCGGCATGCTGCCGGTCGCCACCGGCTCCGACACTGGCGGCTCGCTGCGCATTCCCGCGGCACTGTGCGGCGTGGTCGGCTTCCGCCCCTCGCCGGGCCTGGTGCCGGTGGAACGGCGGCAACTCGGCTGGACGCCGATCTCGGTGATCGGACCGATGGGCCGCACCGTGGCCGACACCTGCCTGCAGTTCGGCGCCTCGGTCGGCCAGCATGCCTGCGACCCGCTCACCTACGCGGTAGACGGCCGCACGTTCACGCGGCTCGCGCCCGCGGACCTGGCTTCGCTGCGCGTCGGCTACACCGAGGACTTCGGCGTCTGTCCGGTGGACGACGGCATCCGCACGCTGTTCCGCCAGCGCATCGCAACGATCCGCCACCTGTTCCGAAGCGTCGACGAGGTGCGGCCCGACATGGGCGAAGCCGACCGCTGCTTCGACGTGGTCCGTGCCGCGAGCTTCGTCGCGGCCTTCCGCGAGGCCTACGAGGCCGACCCGGACTCGCTCGGCCCCAACGTGCGGGCCAACTACGAGATCGGCGCGAACATGACGATGGCCGACGCCACCTGGGCGCACCTGGAGCAGACGCGCATCTTCCGTTCGTTCCAGGCGCTCTACGAGGATTTCGACCTGATCCTGTCGCCGACCACGCCGGTGTCGCCCTTCGCCTGGACGCTGCCCTACCTCGACCAGATCAACGGCCAGAAGCTGCGCAACTACTACCACTGGCTGGGCCTGACCTACGTCGTGACGCTGGCCACCAACCCGGCCCTCGCGCTGCCCTGCGGCGTGGACGCGGGCGGCATGCCCTTCGGCCTTCAGCTCATCGGCCGCTTCCGCGGCGATGCCGAACTGCTGTCGATCTCGCATGCGATGGAAGCCGCGTTCGCGCGCATGCCCGAAACGCAGCGGCCGCAGCCGGACCTCGCTCGCCTCGCGAAGCCCGTGCCCGAGTTGAAATCGATCGTCACGCATCCGCCGATCTTCGACGCCGCGATGCCATCCGCCTCAACCGGGGGCCAGGCCGCGGTTTGAGCGTCACTCCTCGTCGCGCACCCGATGCTGCCCCATCAGCGTCTGCTGCAGCGCCGGCGGCACCGCCTCGTAGTGCGAGAGCTCGATGGTGTAGCGCCCCTGCCCGCTGGTCAGCGCGTTGAGCCGCGACTGGTAGCCTGACAGCTCCGACAGCGGCACCTGCCCCCGGATCAGCACCGTACCTGCCGAGCCGTTGGAGGTGCCCGTGACCAGGCCGCGGCGCCCCGACAGGTCGCCCGTGACGTCGCCGATCGCCGTGTCCGGCGCGGCGATGTCGATCTGCACCACCGGCTCCAGCACGATCGCGCGCGCCGCCTGGATGGCCGCGATGAAGGCCTTGCGGCCTGCGGTGGCGAAGGCGATGTCCTTGCTGTCGACGCTGTGGTGCTTGCCGTCGTAGACCACCACGCGCACGTCGACCACCGGGTAGCCGGCGATCGCGCCGCGATCCAGCACCTCGCGCACGCCCTTCTCGACCGCGGGGATGAACTGGCTCGGAATGGTTCCGCCGCGCACCTCGTCGGCAAACTCGAAGCCGGAACCGCGCGGCAGCGGCTCGATGCGCAGGAACACCTCGCCGAACTGGCCGGCGCCGCCGGTCTGCTTCTTGTGGCGGTGGTGGCCCTCGGCCGGCACCGTCACGGTCTCGCGGTAGGCGATGCGCGGCGGCCGCGTGTTGACCTCGAAGCGGTAGACCTCGCGCAGCCGCTCGAGCAGCACGCGCAGGTGCAGCTCGCCCAGGCCGTAGACGATGGTCTCGTTGGTGACCACCACATGCTCCAGCCGCAGGCAGGGATCCTCGTCGACCAGCTTGCCGAGGATCTCCCACATGCGCTGCTCGTCGCCGTGCCGCTTGGGCTCAATTGCCAGCCCGTGCACCGGGATCGGGAATTCCAGCGGCGCGAGATGGACCCGGTCGTCCTCGGCCGCGTCGTGCAGCACGGCGTCGAAATGGATCTCGTCGACCTTGGCCACGGCCGCGATGTCGCCCGGCAGCACGCGCGACACCTCCACATGGTCCTTGCCCTGCAGAAGGAACAGGTGGCCCACCTTGAAGGGCTTGCGCCCGTCGCCGATGTAGAGCTGGCTGTCGCGGGTGAGCGTGCCCTGGTGCACGCGAAAGATGCCCATCTTTCCGACATAGGGGTCGACCGTGACCTTGAACACGTGCGCCAGCACGTGCAGCGAAGGGTCGGGCCTGGCCTCCATGGGCTTGGCCTCTGCGCCCTCGCCGACGATGAAGTTCGGCGGGTTGGCCTCGGTCGGATCGGGCAGGAGCTTGACGATCACGTCCAGAAGCTCGGCCACGCCGGCGCCGCTGCGCGACGAGACGAAGCACACCGGGATCAGGTGGCCTTCGCGCAGCGCCTGCTCGAGCGGCGCGTGCAGCTCGGCCGGATCCACATCGCCCTCTTCGAGATAGCGGTCGACGAAGGCCGCGTCGACCTCGACCACCTGCTCGACCAGCGCGCGGTGCGCCGCTTCGACGGGGCCGAAGTCGGACTGCCCGAAGCGGTTGAAGAAGCAGTCCACCACCTGCCGGCCCACCCCGTCGGGCAGGTTCAGCGGCAGGCACTCGCGGCCGAAGGTGGCCTGGATGTCGGCCAGCAGGCCCGCCAGCGAGACGCCCTGCGAGTCGATCTTGTTGACGATGATCATGCGGGCGAGGTGGCGCGAGGCCGCGTACTCCATCATGCGAACCGCCATCGGTTCGATGCCGGTGGCGGCATTGATGACCACCGCCGCCGTTTCGACCGCCTCCAGCGCCGGCAGGCTCTGGCCGAGGAAGTCGGGGCCGCCGGGCGTGTCGATGAAGTGGATGCGCGTGCCGGCATGCGTCAGGTGCATCACCGATGCGTTGAGCGAATGCTGCATGCGCCGCTCGATCGGATCGTGGTCGCTGACGGTGCTGCCCCGCTCGATGCTGCCCGGCGCGCCGATGGCGCCTGCCTTGTGCAGCAAGGCCTCGGCCAGGGTGGTCTTGCCCGAGGCCGAGGCCCCGACGAGTGCCAGTGTGCGCACCGTCTCCATTTCGGCCGCGAGGCCGTTCGATCGGCTTGGCATGGGTGGTCTCCTTACGCCCGGAAGCGTGGGTTCGCGTGCTTGCCTCTGCCGACCCAGCGTACGGGATTGACCGGCCCGGCGCAAGCGGGGCAGCTACGGCGTGGCGATCGCTTCGCCCCCAGGGTGTCGCGCGGCCTGCCTTCCCAAGGCATGCAGCACGGGCAGGGCCGCGAGCGCCGCCGTCAGATGCTTGAGGGTGTGGCCCGATACCAGCTGCTGAGTCGCCTCATAGATCGCGTGGTCCGACAACTCGAACAGCTTGGCCAGGCCATAGAAGAAGATCACCCAGCCCAGCTTGACCCCGAGGGCGCCGCTCACCGGCTTGGCGAGCGCCAGCGCCAGGACCAGCGCCATTCCGCCGTACTGGACCAGTGCCCACGGCAGCACGTTCCCGGTTTCGTGATGGACGCCCACTGCCAACAGCCCTCCGGCCAGCGTGAACCAGGCCGCCGGCCAGCCCGCACGCGCGCTCACCCGCTCGCAGATCGCGACGCCCAGGATGCCGGCGAACGCGACCGCCATGCCGGCACGGTCTGCGGCCAGCCGCAGGCCGTCGGGCTGCAGGTGATAGAAGGCCGACCCCGCGGTGGTGAGGACCAGCCCCGCGAAGAACATCCAGGCGCAATTGAGCGCGTTGTCGGGGAGCTGGCTCGCGGGCTGCGGGCCCGGCATGATGTCTTGTGCGTCCTTGCGAGCCCGGTCGAGCCGGCGCAGCCGGAGCAGGCCCCAGATGCCGATCGCCGCGAAAGGCAGATTGCTCAGCACGTCCATCGCGTTCGGGAGCCCGTGCCAGGCACGGTTGTCCGCAAGGGCCGCGGCGGCCAGTTCGGGCGTCGGCAGCGCGGGCGCGACGATGGCGCACACCCACAGCAAGGCGAACAGGATCAGCAATCCGCGTTCGCGAGGTGAGAGCGACGGCACATCCATGGCGGAACTCCAGGTAGCTCGAGAGAAATTTTCCACCACTTCAGGCAACAGCCGACAATATTCCTCACGATGAAAAGCTGACCATGAAAACCTTGTTTCTGGCGCGGCATGCCAAGTCGAGCCGCGACGATCCGTCCCTGCCCGACAGGGAGCGGCCATTGAACGATCGCGGCCTCGATGACGCGCCCAGGATGGGCAAGCGCCTGAGCAAGCGCGGCGTGAAGCCCGATCTGCTGGTGTCGAGCCCGGCGCTGCGTGCCTTGACGACGGCGCAACTCATCGCCGACGAGATCGGCTATGCACGCAAGAACATCGTCGTCGATGAGCGGCTCTACGCCAGCAGCCCGGACGACTTGCTCGCCGTCATTTGCGCACTCGACGACAAGCTGGACAGCGTGATGCTCTTCGGCCACAACCCCGAGTTCGCCGAGCTCGCGCACCGGCTGTCGAGCGACATCGCCGACATGCCCACCTGCGCCATCGCCGAGTTCCGCTTCGATGCCAAGGCATGGGCGGATGTCGCGGAACTCGATCCGGCGAAGGCGAAGCTGGACGCGCCGAAGAAGTAGTTCTGCCGGCTAGGGCCTGTTAAGGCCCTAAGCGAGCAGCGACACCCAGTCAGCCAACGGTGTGCCCCAAACAGGAAGCCGGCATACACCGCCAAGCCGCCCGCGAGCGCCCCCAAGTCATTCAGAGCACCCGGCGGGGCACCAGGCGCGCTGCGTGGGACGGCGCGGCGTTGGACGGAGATCCAGTCGGCCACTGCCCAGACGAGGAAAGCCCCGAACAGCAACACGTCGGCCAGCGTGCCATTGCCCAGCAGGTGCGACGCCGCCCAGAACATCACGGCAAGCAGCATGGGGTGCTTGACCGTTCGCTGGATGCGCCCGGGCAGGTAGGCCGCGAACAGCAGAGGAAACACCGGCAGCATCAACAGCAGCACGACATGCCGCAGCGCGGGCGGCGGCGTGTAAAGCACCACCGGCGCCTGGCGAGCGACGCCATAGCCATAGATGAGCAACAGCAGGCCGGCAAGCGAGGCCAGGGCGTACATGCCTTTCCAGAGCCGCTCGCCGCGCCGTGCGATCTGCGCGTCGCGCCAGGCGGGCGCGACGATGGACACCGAATGAATGCCGAGGAACAGGATGAGGCCAACGACAAGAAGAGACATGGGAACAACCTCCAGGCGGCGCTGCTGGCCCCAATGGCCGTTGAACGATTGTCAGTGGAAATCGCGGCTCTTGTTGCTCATGGCCAGCCGGCCCAGCAGCGGCGTGAGGTCCTTGAAGCCGGTGGCCACCAGGTGCCGCACCTCGCCGCCGCTGTCCACGTCGCGCTGCCAGGTGCCCTGCACCGCGAGCAGGTGCGACTTGAGCAGCGGCTCGCGCCAGGCCTCGACCACGTGGCTCCAGACGATCACGTTGACGTTGCCGGTTTCGTCCTCGAGCGTGACGAAGATGGTGTCCTTGGCGGTCTGCGGGCGCTGGCGTCCCATCACGATGCCGCAGGCGCGCACGGTCCGGCCGCTCGGCAGGTCGCGCAACTGCTCGGCGCTCGAGAGCCGCATGCGCGCGAGCCGCGGGCGCAGCAGCGCCAGCGGATGGCGGCGCAGCGTGAAGCCTAGCGAGGCGTAGTCGCCCACGATCTCCTCGCCCTCGGGCGCAAGGGGCAGCTGCAGGGCCGCTTCGTGGATGGGCACGCCCTTGAGCAGCGCCGGCGCGCGGCGCTGCGCGGTGGCGTCCCACACCTGCTGGCGGCGGTGGCCCGAGAGCGTGATCAATGCATCGGCCGCCGCGAGCGCCGCCATGTCCTTGGCGTCGAGTTCGGCGCGCAGGGCCAGGTCTTCGGTGCTGGCGAAGGCGGCCTGGGCGCGGGCTTCGACGATGCGTTGGGCGCCGGCCTCGCTGAGGCTCATGACACGGCGCAAGCCGAGGCGTACCGCCGGCTGGCCGGGTTGGCCGAGGCGCGCGGCGAAGCGCGGGGACAGCTCCGATGGAAGAGCAGCCGCCTTCTCGAGCGTGCAATCGAGCTCGCTCGCAGTCACATCCACCGGCCGCACCTCGACGCCATGGCGCCGCGCATCCTGCACCAGCTGCGAAGGCGAGTAGAAGCCCATGGGCTGCGAGTCGAGCATCGCGGCCAGGAAACAGGCGGGCTCGTGCAGCTTGAGCCAGCTGCTCACGATCACCAGCAGCGCGAAGCTCGCGGCATGGCTTTCGGGGAAGCCGTATTCGCCGAAGCCCTGGACCTGCTTGAAGATGGCCTCGGCAAATTCGCGGTCGTAGCCGTACTTGACCATGCCCCCGACCAGCCGCTCGTAGAACTTCTCGACCCCGCCCTTGCGCTTCCAGGCGGCCATCGAACGGCGCAGGCGGTCTGCCTCGTCGGGCGTGAACTTCGCCGCGATCATCGCGATCTGCATCACCTGTTCCTGGAAGATCGGCACGCCGAGCGTGCGGCCGAGCGCGGGAATGAGATCGGGATAGCGATACTCGACCTCGCCGCCCTTGCGGACTTTCTCGCGGTTCTTCAGATAGGGATGCACCATGCCGCCCTGGATCGGCCCGGGCCGCACGATCGCGACTTCGATCACGAGGTCGTAGTAGGTGCGTGGCCTGAGGCGCGGCAGCATCGACATCTGCGCCCGGCTCTCGATCTGGAACACGCCGATGGTGTCGGCATCGCAGACCATGTCGAACACGGCCTCGTCGTCGTTCGGTATCTGGTGCATCTGCAGCGCCGTGCCGCGCCAGCCGTTGACCATGGCCAGCGCGCGCCGGATCGCGCTCAGCATGCCGAGCGCCAGCACGTCGACCTTGAGCATGCCCATGGCCTCGAGATCGTCCTTTTCCCACTGGATGACGGAGCGGTCCTTCATCGACGCGTTCTCGACCGGCACCAGGCGCGTCAGCTTGCTCTGCGTGAGCACGAAGCCGCCCACGTGCTGGCTCAGGTGGCGCGGAAAGCCACGCAGCTGCTGCGTGAGCTCGATCCATTGATGCAGCTTCCGCATGTCTTCCTGCACGCCCGAGCGCTCCATCGCTTCCGCGAGGCGCTGGTCGAGCACCACATGGTCGAACCAGTAGTGGTCCTTGGCGAACTCGTCGACGAGGCGCAAATCGATGCCCAGCGCCTTGCCCACGTCGCGCAGCGCGCTGCGCGAGCGGTAGCAGATCACGACCGCGGCGATGGCGGCGCGGTCGCGGCCGTATTTCTTGTAGATGTACTGGATCACCTCCTCGCGCCGCTGGTGCTCGAAGTCGACGTCGATGTCGGGCGGCTCGCGGCGCTCGCGGCTCAAGAAACGTTCGAACAGCAGGTTGCCGGTATCGGGGTCGATGGCGGTGATGCCGAGGCAGAAGCAGACGGCGGAATTGGCCGACGAGCCGCGGCCCTGGCAGAGGATTTTTTCTTGCCTGGCAAAGCGAACGATGTCCTCGACCGTGAGGAAGAACATCTCGTAATGCAAGTCGAGGATCAGCTCGAGTTCGTGCTCGACCTGCGTTCGCACCTTGTCCGGAATGCCGTGCGGGTACTTGTCCCGTGCGCCCTCCCAGGTCTTGCGCACCAGCGTCTGGGCCGGCGTCTCGCCGCCCGCCACGTTCTCGAGGGGGTACTTGTAGTGCTCGCGGATCACCTCGAGGTCGAAGCTGCAGCGCCGCGCGACTTCGAGCGTGTTGGCAAGCAGCTCGGCCGGATAGAGCTCGGCCAGGCGCAGGCGCGAGCGCAGGTGCCGCTCGGCATTGGACTGCAACGCAAAGCCGCACTCGGCCACCGGCTTGCCTTCGCGCACGGCGGTAATCACGTCCTGCAGCGGCTTGCGCGAACGCACGTGCATGTGCACGTCGCCGGCCGCCGCCAGCGGCACGCCGGTCCGTGCACTCGCCTGCTGCAAGGCGGCGAGCCAGAGGTCGTCGTCGAGCTCGTTCGCAAGCTCGACCGCGATCCAGAGATGCTCTTCGAAAAGACGCGCAGCCTCCGCCACATCGGCGCAAAGCGCTGCGACATCGGGCATGGCGCCCGGCGTGCGCAGCGGCACGAAAAGGATTTCGCAATCGCGCAGCGAGGCCACATCGCTGCCTTCCCAGCTCACGCGGTACGTGCCCTTGGGCGCCGTGGTGCGCGCCGCGGTGATGAACTCGCAGAGATTGCCCCAGCCTTCGAGGTCGTGCGCGATCGCCACCAATTTGAAGCGCTCGAACAGGAACTCGCTGCCGAACAGCAGCCGGAACGGATGCCGCTCCGAGGGGGCCAGCGTCTCGAGGTATTCCCTGAGCCCCTCGTGCGCGCGCACCACGCCGGCCACCGAACATTCGTCGGTGATGGCGAGCGCCTCGTAGCCGAGGTCGTAGGCGCGCTGAACCAGCTCTTCGGGGTGCGATGCGCCGCGCTGAAAGCTGAAGTTCGTGATGCAGTGCAGCTCGGCATAGGAGGGCAAGGCCGGCGCCCGCAGCGGCTCGGGCTGCGACCGCCACGGCAGCGCATGCACCGTGGCCGAGGCCCGTGTGCGCTTCTGCATCTGCTTGTCGCTGAGTTCAGGCATAGATCCCCTGCAGGTACCAGCGCGAAGCCTCGGAAGTGAAGCAGGATGAAGGCCGCTCGCGATAGATCCACACCAGGCCGGCCTTCGGGCTTTCCGCGATGTAGTAGTCGCGCACCGCCGGCTGGCCCTCGCCCCACCAGCCGGCCTCCACCCGCTGCGGCCCGACCAGCTTGCGCAGGCGACCCTGGTAGCACGGGCGCTCGCCTTCCATCTCCAGCCGCAAGGGTTCGCGCAGCAGCCAGGCCGGGTACAGCGCATCGGGCTGCGCAGCAGGTGGCGGCGAGGCATCTGCGCGCGCCTTGTGCAATGCCGGTTTCCACACCTGCTTGCATTCCGGCCGATGGTCGGCCTGCGCGGCCGCACGCAGCACCTGCTGCGCACCCAGCCGCGCACTGAGCCGCTCGACCAGCTCGTGCAGCTTGTCGCCCTTGCGGTTGTCTTCCGGCAGAAAGCTGGTGCTGGCGCCGGCCCAGGGCGTGGTCTCGATCGAGCGCAGGCGCAGCCAGCTGGCGGGCGCGGCCAGCGTCGTGAGCGCGAGCCGTTCGGCCAGCAGGCGGCGCAGGTGCGCCATGTCCTGCGTGGGCTCGGCCGTGCGCACCGTGACCTGCTGGTGCGGCGGCAGGTCGACGCCATTGAAGCGCCGGAGGTCCAGCGTCCATTGCAGCTCGAGCGCCACCGCGCCGCGCTGGCGAGCGGCGAGCCAGATCTGCAGCGCGCTGAGCAGGCGGTTGGCCGACCACATGAGCTCGGGCGCGCCTTCGGCCAGCGCGGGGAGTTCCAGCTTCTGCTCGAACACGTCGGGCAGCGTGAGCCAGGCATGGCTTTCGGGCTTCAATCCATAAGCGGCATCGAGCGCTTCGCGCAGTTCCTTGCCGAAGCGGCGCGTGAGCCCGCCGCGCGGCAGTGCCGCCACCTCGCCCCAGGTGCGGCAGCCCAGGTGCGCCAGCACGTCGAGGTGGTCGCGCGCCGCGCTCAAGGTGTCGAGCGGCAGGTCGGAAGGGGTGTCAGCGGGCGGCTCTTCGCCGCGCGCGAACATGCGCAGCCGCGCAAGCGCGATCCGGCTGGTCGCGCCCTGCGCCCGCTGCACGGGCACCGGCGCGGGATTGGTCCGCGCCAGCTCGCGCATCAGCGACAGGCGCCCGCCCCACAGCCGCTCGCAGGCCGAGACTTCGAGCAGCAGCGCCTCGTCGTCGACCCAGGCGACGCGCGGCGTGAACTGCAAGGCCCACCAGCCGAGCGCCTCGGGGGGCGGCATCGGCAGCGCGGTATCGAAGAGGAGCTCAGGCGGCCAGCGCAATGCGATCCAGTGCATGGCCTTTCTCCTGGTGGAGACCGAGGCGAACCACGGTCGCGCCCTCGGCCATCGGTTGCAACACGCCCTCCTGCTGCCGCCGCAGCTTGCGCCTGAGCTGGCTGGCCGCGAGCAGCGCCGCCATGCGCTCGCTGCGCGCCGGCAGCTGGATGGGCAAGGCCAGCGGCGGGCCGCGGCGCTTGAGGATGTGGACGTCGAGCTGCGCGCTGTTTTCCTCGCAGCTCGCCAACCGCAGGCGCAGCCGCGCCGGTGAAGTCATCTGGGCCGCCGTCTCGGGGCGGAACACGAACAGCAGCGCATCGTGCTGCGCCGCCGCAAGCTGCAACCGCCGCAGCTCGCCCACGCGCGCCTGCGGCAGCCAGGCCAGCACGGCGGCCATGTCGGCGCAGCGCAGCGCTTGTTCGCAGGCCCAGAGCCGCGCGGCCGATGCCTCGCAGCGCACCCACAGCAGCGCCTCCACCGGCAAGCCTTGCGCCGCAAGCGCCGGTCCGAAGGGTTCCTGCGGCGCCCCGATCAACGCGACCGGGCCGGTGCCGCCCTGCACGGCCTGCGCCAGCGCAGGCAGCAGCAGTTGCCAGGCATGGGACTCGGGCGCGGATTGCAGCAGCTCGGTCATCGCGCCCACCGGCCAGCCGCCGCCGGGCAGCTGCGCATCGAGCACCGCATGGCCGGTGCCGACGACCTGCCCATCGGCCAGGCCCAGCTCGTCCCCGCGCCAGACCTTGTGGCGCGCAGAGGAGGAAAAGGAGTCGAAGGAAGGGAGGCCCATGATGGTCGAATAACTGTATTTTTATACAGTATTCTTGGGTCGTCTCAGGATTTTTTAATCCCTGCCCTCCGCGCGCCTTCAAGACACGCTTGATCGATCTATATCCATTTGAATATACTCATGAAGCCGATCCGCTTTCTGGGCGATGCCCTCAAATGCTTGAAGGAATTTCCGCCGGATGCCCAACAAGATGCCGGTGACCGCCGGGCCGTTCCCAAGGCAAATACCGCAGCGCGCAGCGCGGACGTTTATCCAATGAGCACCACCACTTACGCCAGCGTCTGGGATGCGATAGCCGACACGCCCGAGCAGGCAGCCAATCTCCGCACACGCGCAGAGCTGATGCAAAAAATCGCGGCCATCGTGCAAGCAAATGGCTGGACTCAAACACAAGCCGCCACGCACTGCGGCATCACGCAGCCGCGCATGAACGACTTGCTGCGAGGCCGCGTATCCCGCTTTTCGCTCGACGCGCTGGTCAATATCGCGACCGCCATCGGACGCCGCGTGCACGTCGAGCTGACGCTCGCCTGAAGCATGATCACCCGCCCCATCCCCTCCACCCAGGAAGCCCTCCCCGTCATCGGCTGCGGCACCTGGATGGGCTTCGATGTCGCCGCCGGCAGTGCCGAGCACCGGCGCCTGCTCGGCGTGCTCGATGCGCTGTTCGCGGCCGGCGGCACGGTGATCGACAGCTCGCCGATGTACGGCCGCGCCGAGGCCGTGACCGGCGAGCTGCTGGCCGCGGCAAAACAGCGCGACCAGGCCTTCCTCGCGACCAAGGTCTGGACCAGCGGCCGCGAGGCCGGCATCGCGCAGATGGCGCAGTCCTTCCAACGCCTGCGCACCGAGCGCATCGACCTGATGCAGGTGCACAACCTGGTCGACTGCCGCACGCATCTCGAGACCCTGCGGGGCTGGAAGGACCAGGGCCGCGTGCGCCACATCGGCATCACGCACTACACCTCGTCGGCCTACCCGGAAGTCGAGGCCGTGCTGCGGGCCGAGCAGCTCGACTTCCTGCAGATCAACTACTCGCTCGATGCGCGTGAAGCGGAGCAACGCCTGCTGCCGCTCGCCGCCGAGCGCGGCGTCGCGGTCATCGCCAACATGCCGTTCGGCGGCGGCGGCCTCATGCGCCGGCTGCGCGGCAAGCCCCTGCCCGGCTGGGCCGCCGAGATCGGCTGCGCAAGCTGGGCGCAGCTGCTGCTCAAGTTCGTGCTGAGCCATCCGGCCGTGACCTGCACCATCCCCGGCACCAGCCGGCCCGAGCACATGGCGGACAACGCGGCGGCCGCTGCGGGCAGCTTTCCGGATGCCGCCTTCTGGCGGCGCAACGCGGCCTCGCTACAGCTCTAGGCGAAGAAGCGCAGCAGCAGCGCATTCACCTCCGCCGCGCGCTCGTACTGCACCCAGTGGCCGGCGCCGTCGACCACCGCGCCCTCGCGCTGCGGATGGCCAGCGGTGAGCTGCGCAACCAGCGGCCGCGAATCGGCCGTCACGTCGTGTTCGCCCCAGAGCAGCAGCTGCGGCCCGCCGAGCGCGTCGAGCGCGGCCTGCAGCCCGCCCGCCATCGAAACCTCCTTGCTGCGAAAGCGCGTGCCGTGACAGGAGATGTCGTGGATGGCAAAGGCGAGTGCGTCGATGGCGGCGGGCTCGCGCAGCATCAGCGCGCGCAGGTTGTGCAGCAGCGCGGCGCGCTCCTCCTCGCGGTCCTTGGCGGCGCGCCAGTTGATCATCTCGGCCGTCATGCGGCGCATCGTCCCGTGCCCGCCGCTGCCCATCAGGGCCAGGCGCTGGATGCCGCCGCGCCGGAGCGCAAACTTCGCCGCCACCAGGCCGCCGAAGGAAAAGCCGCCGAGGTCGATCTCGGTCCCGGCGCCGATCAGGCCGTCGAGCGTGGCGACCATCGCATCGAGCGAGGGCCCCAAGGCCTCCTGGCCCGGCGCGGGCCGCGGCGGCGTGTCGGACTCGTTGAAGCCCGGCATGTCGGGCAGCCACAACGTGTGCGCGGCCGCGAGCGCCTCGATGTTGCGCAGCCAGTGCATCCAGCTGCCATGGCCGCCATGCAGCAGCACCAGCGGCGGGCCGTCGCCGAAGCGGCGCCAGCGCACGCGCAGGCCCTCGTGCAGGGCATCGTGATGAACGGACAGCGCGTCGGTGCGCGCAATCAGCCGGTGCGCCTGGGCATCGGCCATGGGGTCGAAAGTGTGGAGGTCTGATGGCACCGGCACATTGTGCCGGCGTCGATCAGGCGGCGTCGATCAGGCCGTGTCGCCGGCCGCCGCGCCGAAGCGGTAGCTCGACACCGCGATGCCGCCCATGAACGCATCCTCGTGGTAGATGCGCTTGCCGGCATCCTGCTCGGCGGCGCCGACCGCGACCATCAGCGGGATCAGGTGCTCCTCGCGCGGGTGCGCGATGCGGGCCGCGGGCGCCTGCGACCAGTCGAGCAGGCGCTCGACCCGCTGCGCCGGCGCCGCATCCACGGTCGCGGCCAGCCAGTCGTCGAAGGCCTTCGAGGGCTCGTGCGCCTGCGGACCGAAATTACGCAGGTTGTGATAGCTCAGGCCGCTGCCGACGATCAGCACGTTCTCGTCGCGCAGCGGCGCCAGCGCGCGGCCCAGCGCCAGGTGCTCGGCCGGATCGAGGCCGCGCCTGAGAGAGAGCTGCACCACCGGCACGTCCGCCTGCGGATAGATCGCGGCCATCGGCGAGAACATGCCGTGGTCGAAACCGCGTTCCGCATCCAGGCTCGCGGGCAGTCCGGCGGCCTCGATCAACCCCTGCACGCGGCGTGCGAGCTCGGGCGAACCGGGCGCGTCGTAGTGCACGTGGTAAGTGTGCTCGGGGAAGCCGCCGTAGTCGTAGATCATGGGCGGCTTGGGGTTGCCCATCACGGTGAAGGCCGGCGCTTCCCAGTGCGCAGAGATCATCAGGATGGTGTCGGGCCGGCGGCCGATCTGGCGCGGCATATCGGCCAGCGCGGCCTCGAGCTGGGCGTAGGCGTTGCCCATCTCCTTTTTCATCCACGGCCAGGGGCCGCCGCCGTGGGAGATGAAATAGGTGGGGAGGGTTTGCGTGGTCATGAGTGCCAGTCTAGAGATTTCCCTTCGAGAAATCGATAACCTAGGATTCATCTAATCGTTTCTCTTAAGGAAATCAACCATGGACCGGCTGACCAGCCTGCGCGTGTTTCGCGACGTCGTCGAATCCGGCAGCTTCGTCGCCGCGGCCGAGCGGCTCGGCGTCTCGGCGCCGATGGCCAGCAAGCACGTGGCGCAGCTCGAGAAGTCGCTCGGCGCGCGCCTGCTGCACCGCTCGAGCCGGCACCTGAGCCTCACCGAAGCAGGCCAGGCCTGGTACGAGCAGAGCCGGCGCGCGCTCGACCTGCTCGACGCGGCCGAGGCCGCGATCGGCCAGAAGAACGAGGCGCCGCGCGGCCAGCTCAAGGTCAGCGCGCCCGTGTGGTGCGCCACGCCGCGCATCGCCAGCGTGCTGGCGGACTACCGCGAGCGCTTTCCGGAAGTGCTGGTCGACATGCATCTGGAGAACCGCAAGGTCGATCTCGCGGCCGACGGCTACGACCTCGCGCTGCGTGCGACGCAGGAGCCCTCGCCGGCGCTGATCGCGCGGCCGCTCGTCCGCCTGCAGTTCCACCTGGTCGCCGCGGCCGACTACCTCGCGCGCGCCGGGCTGCCTGCCGTGCCGGCCGACCTGGCGAAGCTCGGCGCCATCGTGCCGAGCTACGTCAACATCGAGGGGCTCGCACTCAAGGGCCCGGGCGGGCGGCAGGTGCCGCTTCGGCTGCAGCCGGTGATGAAGTCCGACGACACCACCCTCACGCTGCATGCGGTGCGCGCGGGCATGGGCATGGCCTTCCTGCCCGAGTGGCTCATCGATGACGACCTGGCTGCCGGACGGCTGGTGCGCCTGGTGCCCGAGTACACCGCGCCGGCCGTGACCCTGTTCGCGGTCTACACCAGTCGCCAGTACATGGCGCCCAAGATGCGCAGCTTCATCGACTTTCTGGGAGAGTGCTTGTCGGTGCGATAGGCCTTGCGCATGCGCAGAGGCGGGCCCGCCGTTACAGTGGCGCCTCACTGGAGACAGCCCGCCTTGTTCCGCTACTTCGAAAAACTGCTTCATCCCTATCCCCCCGCCGAACCCGCACTGCCGCCACTCGGCTTCTTCGCCTTTCTCTGGGCCTGCACCGAAGGCCTGCGCGGCAAGATCCTCGCCATGGCGCTGTTCACGGCCGCGATGTCGGCCTTCGAGGCGCTGCTGTTCGCGATGCTCGGTCGCATCGTCGACTGGCTCGGCGGCCAAGTGCCGGCCCGGCTGTGGGAAGAGCGCGGCGACACGCTGATGTGGCTGGCCGCGGCGCTGGTCGCCAGCATCGCGGTGGTGGCGCTGCAGACCGTGCTCAAGCACCAGACGCTGGCGGTCAACCTGCCGATGCGGCTGCGCTGGAACTTCCACCGCCTGATGCTGGGCCAGAGCATGGCCTTCTACCAGGACGAGTTCGCGGGCCGCATCACGGCCAAGGTGATGCAGACCGCGCTGGCGGTGCGCGAAACCGTGTTCGTGCTGGCCGACGTGCTGGTGGCCATGGGCGTCTACGTCGCGACCATGATCGTGCTCGCGGCCGTGCTCGATGCGCAGCTGATGCTGCCCTTCGTGATCTGGCTCACGCTCTACATCGCCATGCTCGTCTTCTTCGTGCCGCGGCTCGGCAAGATCGGCAAGGCGCAGGCCGATGCGCGCGCCATGATGACCGGCCGCGTGACCGACGCCTACACCAACATCGCCACCGTCAAGCTGTTCTCGCACACCCAGCGCGAGGCCGGCTTCGCGCGCGCGGCGATGAAGGAATTCATGACCACCGGCTACGGCCAGATGCGGCTGGTGAGCGCCTTCGAGATCGCCAACCACACGCTCAGCATGGGCCTGACCGCCGGCATGGCCGGCATGGGGCTGTGGCTGTGGTCGCAGGGCGCGGTCGGCGTCGGCGCGGTGGCCGCGGCGACCGCGATGGCGCTGCGCCTGCAAGGCATGTCGCACTGGATCATGTGGGAGATGACCAGCCTGTTCGAGAACATCGGCACGGTGCAGGACGGCATGAAGACGCTGTCGCGGCCGCGCACCGTGCTCGATGCGCCCGGTGCCGCCGTGCTTGCCGTTCCGCGTGGCGAAGTGCGCTTCGATCACGCGAGCTTCCGCTACGCCGACGGCGGCCGCCGCGTGATCGACGACCTCACGCTCACCGTTGCGCCCGGCGAGAAGATCGGCTTGGTCGGCCGCTCGGGCGCCGGCAAGTCGACGCTGGTCAACCTGCTGCTGCGCTTCCACGATCTGGAAAGCGGCCGCATCCTGATCGACGGCCAGGACATCGCGCACGTCACGCAGGATTCGCTGCGTGCCCACATCGGCATGGTCACGCAGGACACCTCGCTGATGCACCGCTCGGTGGCCGACAACATCGCCTACGGCCGCCCCGATGCGAGCGCGGCGGCGATCCGCGCGGCGGCCGAACGCGCCGAGGCGCACGACTTCATCCAGACGCTGGGCGACCCGAACGGCCGCCGCGGCTACGAGGCGCACGTGGGCGAGCGCGGCGTCAAGCTCTCCGGCGGCCAGCGCCAGCGCGTCGCGATCGCGCGCGTGATGCTGAAGGACGCGCCGATCCTGCTGCTCGATGAAGCCACCAGCGCGCTCGACTCCGAGGTCGAGGCCGCGATCCAGGCCAGCCTGTACCGGCTGATGGAAGGCAAGACCGTGATCGCGATCGCGCACCGACTCTCCACCATCGCGGCCATGGACCGGCTGATCGTGCTCGACGAGGGCCGCGTGGTCGAACAGGGCGATCACAAGTCGCTGCTCGCGCAGGGCGGGCTCTATGCGCGGCTGTGGGCGCACCAGAGCGGCGGCTTCCTGGGGGACGGCGACGACGAGTGACTCGCGAGTCCTACAGGGCCCGCAGACAGCCGACTACAGCTTGAAATCCTGTGCCTGTCACCCTGGAACCGTCTTCAACAAGAGGAGTCTTCGCCGTGAATTCCATCATCTACATCGTCGGGTTGGTCGTGGTCGTGGTCGCCGTGCTGTCCTTCTTCGGCCTTCGCTGAGCAAACACCATCTTCCTGTCTGCGCCCTTTCGCGGGCGCGGATTCCGGGGCCATCGCGGCCCCGTTTTTCATGGGGCGGCCGGCCAGGGGCGCCGGGCATAATTTCGCGCTCTCTTTGAAGGAAGCCGTTGAACCCCGCAGCGCAGCGCTTTGATTTTCAGGATGCGACGATCACCGAAGCCGTGCAACTGGTCGAAGAGGCCGGTCCGCTCGATGACGCGCAAGCGATGCGCGAGGCCATGGCGGTGCGGCCCGACGGCGGTGGCCGGATCATCGAACGCGCACGCCTCCTCGGCCGGCGCATCGGCCTGCTGAACGAACTGGAACGCGCCCGCGCCTGGGCGCCGTGGGTGCTGCTGGCGCTGGTCACGCTGATCGTCGCGGCCGGCCTCACGCTCGCCGGCAGCGTGGTCGGCGGCAGCGCGCGCAGCATCAACGTGGTGGTGGCGCTCGCCAGCCTGCTGGGCCTGCACCTCCTGACCCTGCTGCTGTGGCTGTTCGGATTGCTGGTGCCGCTGGGCGCCTTCAACGCCTCCTTCGGCTGGCTGTGGCTGGCGCTCACGGCCCGCGTGGCCGGCGGCAGGCGCGGCCAGGCGCCGATCCTGCTGCGGGCTGCCACGCGCCTCTTGGCCCGCGCGCGCCTGCTGCCCTGGGCGCTGGGCTTCGTGAGCCACGCGATCTGGTCGCTCTCCTTCGCGGTGGTGCTCGCCGCCCTGCTCTTTGCGCTGGCCTTTCGCAACTACACGTTGACCTGGGAGACGACCATCCTCGACCCGGCCTTCTTCGTGCGCGGCGTGCAGCTGCTCGGGGCGGCGCCGGCCCGGCTGGGCTTTCCGGTGCCGGATGCGCAGGCCGTGCTGTCGCCGCTGGCCGCCGCGGCCGGCCAGCGCGCCTGGGCGCTGTGGCTCACCGGCTGCATCGTGGTCTACGGGCTGCTGCCGCGTCTGTTCTTCGCGCTCGTCTGCGCGCTGGTCTGGCAGGCGCGCAGGAAGGCGCTCGCGCCCGATCTCTCGCAGCCCTACCACCGCCGGCTGCTGGCGCGCTTCGAAGCCATGGCGCCACGGCAGATCGTCGATGCCGACGCTGGCCGCCTGCTGCACGGCGCTGCCACCAGCCTGGCCGCGGGCGAGACCGCCGACACGCTGATGGCCATCGGCTTCGAGCTGCCGGACGAGCTGCCCTGGCCGCCGGCCGCGCTCGACGGGACGGGCGCGCAGGTGCTGCGCATCGACGGCAGCGCCGGCGCGCGGCGCGATCTGCTCGACACGCTGGCCCGGGTGCGGCCGCGCCGCGTGCTGGTCGGCTGCAACGCGGCTTCCAGCCCCGACCGCGGCACCGAGCGCTTCCTGCGCGAAGTGGCGTCGCTCAGCAGCGAATGCCGGCTGTGGCTGCTGGACGGCCAGCTGCAGGAAACGCGCGACCGCTGGCACGCCTGGCTGTCGGCCACCGGCCTGGAGCGCATCGCCGCCAGCGATACGCCGGAAGCCGCCTTGCGCGGATGGGCATGACGATGACGGAACCCATCCGCATCGCCGTCGTCGGCCACACCAATGCCGGCAAGACCTCGCTCTTGCGCACGCTGACGCGGCGCGTGAACTTCGGCGAGGTATCGCAGCAGCCCGGCACCACGCGCCACGTCGAAGCCGTCGAGCTGCTGGTGAACGGCCGCGCCGCGGTGCGTTTTCTCGACACGCCGGGCCTGGAAGACGCGGTCGCGCTGCGCGAGCACCTGGCCGCCTTCGACGACAAGGAACTCACGCCGCCCGAGCGCGTGCGCCGCTTCCTCCAGGGCCCCGAAGCGCATGGCGTCTTCGAGCAGGAAGCCAAGGTGCTGCGCGCCCTGCTCGAGGTCGATGCCGCCTTCCTGGTGATCGATGCGCGCGAGCCGGTGCTGCCCAAGTTCCGCGCCGAGATCGAGCTGCTCAACGCCTGCGCGCGGCCGGTGCTGCCGGTGCTCAACTTCGTGCGCGACGCGGCCAACCGCGAACCCGCCTGGAAGGAACTGCTCTCGGCCTACGGCCTGCACGTGGTGGTGCGCTTCGATGCGGCCGCGCCCTTCGTCGGCGCCGAGCGCGAGCTCTACCGCGACCTCGCCACCTTGCTGCGCGACCGGCGCGCGCAGCTCGACGGCGTGGCCGCCTTCCTCGAAGCCGAGTTCGCCAGCCGGCGGCAGGCCGCGGCGACGCGCATCGCAGAGCTGCTGGTCGACGCGGCCGCGCTGCGCCGCAACGTGTCGGCCGTCGAATTCGCCATCGAAAGCAGCCGCCAGCGGCTGATCGCCGCGCTGCAGAAGGACGTGTTCGACAAGGCCCAGCGCTGTGCCGACGACCTGCTCGCGCTCTACGGCTTCCGCGAAGGCGATGCCGACGAGGCGCCGCTGCCGCTGGTGGAAGGCCGCTGGACCATGGACTTCTTCCACCCCGAGGCGCTGAAGGATGCCGGCGTCCTGCTCGGCAAGGGCGTGGCCGTCGGCGCGGCGGTCGGCGTGATGGCCGACCTCGCGCTCCACGGCCTCTCGCTCGGCGCGGGTGCGGCGCTGGGCGGCGCCATCGGCGGTGCGGTCTCGCAGGGCCTGGGGCCGCTGGGCCGCAAGCTCGCCAACAAGCTGCGCGACGTGCACGAGCTCACGGTGGAAGACCGCGTGCTGTTCGTGATCGCGGCCTGGCAGTTGAAGCTCCTGCGCGCGCTGGAGCAGCGCGGCCATGCGGCCGTCGACCGCATCGCCGCCGGCACGGTGACGGCCGCCACCGAAGCGGCGCAGCGCCCGCTGGCCGAACTGGTGCGCGCCGCCCAGCCGGCACGCAGCCACCCCGACTGGGAAAGCGGCGCCCGCCTGCGCTGGCGCGAGGCGCCGCAGCGCCAGGATGTGGTGGCCCGCGTCGCGGAGCGCGCCGTGCTCGCCATCGAGAAGCTCGCGCCGGCTGCGGCATGATCTCGGAGATGCAAGACACCCGCCCCCTCGCGATCATCAAGCTCGGCGAGACCTTCGACGCGCTGCGCGAAGTCCACGGCGACTTCGAGCACTGGGTCGCGGCCGGCCTCGGCGCCACGCGGCTGCCGATGGTGGTGCTCGATCCGCGCCGCGGCGACACGCTGCCGCCACCCGAACGGATCTCCGGCGCCATCGTAACCGGCTCGCATGCGATGGTCTCGCACCGCGAGCCCTGGAGCGAAGCCACCGGCGCCTGGATGGCGCAACTGGTCGCCCGCGGCACGCCGGTCTTGGGCATCTGCTTCGGCCACCAGTTGCTGGCGCATGCGTTGGGCGGCGAGACCGGCAATCACCCGGGCGGCCTGGAGATCGGCACCGTCGAGATCGCGCTGGCCGACGCGGCAGCGGACGACCCGTTGCTGCACGGCCTGCCCGCGCGCTTCGACGCGCATGTGGTGCATTGGCAACGCGCGCTGCGGCTGCCTGAAGGCGCCGTGCTGCTCGCCGGCAACGCCTTCGAACCCCACCAGGCCTTCCGCGTCGGGCGGCGCGCCTGGGGCGTGCAGTTCCATCCCGAATTCGATGCCGAGGTCATGCGCGGCTACATCGAGCGCATGGCCGGCGAGTTGCAGGCCAATGGCATCGACCCGGCCGCGCTGCGCGAGCGCGTCGCCGGCACCGCGACGGCGGCGCAACTGCTCGGCCGCTTCGCCCGCATCGCGGAAGAACATGACGTCGGTGCGCGTACGCCCGCCTGATCGCGGGGCCCGGCATCGGATTGCGACTACAGAAAGCCCCCCGCGGTTGCGCTAAGGTGCAGCGCAGCTTTCCCTTCGAAAGAACAGCCATGGCCACCACCCCACCCGTCGCCGCACGGGCCCGCAAGCATTTCTCGATGATCCGCGGCTTCCACCTGGCCGACGTGTTCACGCTCGGCAACGCGGCCTGCGGCGTCGGCGTCGTGTTCCTTTCGATGGCCTATGTGGCGAGCCAGTCGCTCGCGCAGTTCCTCTGGGCCGCGGCGCTGGCGCCGGCCGCCTTCGTCTTCGACGTGTTCGACGGCCGCATCGCGCGCTGGCGGCAGACGCAGTCGGCGCTCGGCCGCGAGCTCGACTCGCTGGCCGACGTGATCTCCTTCGGCGTGGCGCCCGCCGCGCTGGCTTTCGCCGCCGGGCTCGACGGCGGCTGGGATTGCGTGATCCTGATCTATTTCGTCGGCTGCGGCGTGAGCCGGCTGGCGCGCTACAACGTCACGGCCGAAGCGCTCTCGGCCGGCGCCGACAAGGTCAAGTACTTCGAGGGCACGCCGATCCCGACCAGCGTGGTGCTGGTGGCCGTGCTCGCCTGGGCCGGCTGGCAGGGCCGCATCGGCGATGCGCTCTGGGGCGGCGTGTGGATGCTGGGGCCCTGGGCCCTGCATCCGCTGACGCTGCTGTTCGCCCTCTCGGGCACGCTGATGATCAGCAAGACGCTGCGCATTCCGAAGCTGTGATGCGCGCCGCCCGCGTCGTCGCTTGCGTCGCGCTGGGACTGGCTCTCTCGGGCTGCGCCAGCCTGCCCGATGGCGTCGAGCGCAACGCGTCGACCGCGCTGGCCGACACCGCCGGCACCCGCCTCGGCCAGGCGCTGGCGCCGGAGCTGGCGGCGCATCCGGGCCAGTCGGGCATCCTGCCGCTGGTCGCCGCGCAGGAGGCTTTCGCGGCCCGCGTGGTGCTGGCGCAGGCCGCGGAGCGCAGCCTCGACCTGCAGTACTACATCTGGCGCGGCGATAGCACGGGCCAGCTGCTGTTCGAGGCTGCGTGGCAGGCGGCCGAGCGCGGCGTTCGCGTGCGCCTCCTGCTCGACGACAACAACACCGGCGGGCTCGACGCCACCCTCGCCGCGCTCGACGCGCATCCGAACATCGAGGTCCGGCTCTTCAATCCCTTCGCGAACCGCGGCTTCCGGGTCGGCGACTTCGCGCTCGACTTCTCGCGCGTCAACCGCCGCATGCACAACAAGTCCTTCACGGCGGACAACCAGGTCGCGATCGTCGGCGGGCGCAACGTGGGCAACGAGTACTACGGCGCCGACCAGCAACTCGGCTTCCAGGATCTGGACGTGATCGCAGTCGGCCCGGTGGTGCGCGAGGTCTCGCGCGAGTTCGACCTGTACTGGAACAGCGAGGCCGCCTATCCGGTCGCCAGCCTGCTGCCGCCGGCGCCGGCGGATGCCGCGGCGCGGCTGCGCGAGCGATGGGCGCAGCTGCGGCAGCAAGCCGAGACGCAGCGCTACCTCGAAGCGGTGCGGCAGACCCCGCTGATGCGCGTGGTGGCCGAGCGCCGCGTCCCTTTCGAGTGGGCCGATGCGCGCGTCGTGAGCGATGTGCCCTCCAAGGTGCAGTCGGCGGCGGGCCATGAAGAGCAGCTCATGTTCCCCCTGCTGAAGAAGGCCATGGGCGAGCCGAAGCGCGAGCTCGACCTGGTGTCGCCCTACTTCGTGCCCGGCGCCGCCGGCACGCGCGAACTGGCCGCGCTCGCCGGAAAGGGCGTGAAGGTGCGCATCCTGACCAACTCGCTGGCCGCGACCGATGTGGGCGCGGTCCATGCCGGCTACGCGCGCTACCGCAGCGAGCTGCTCGAAGCCGGCGCCACGCTCTACGAGCTCAAGCCGAGCGCCGCCGCGCCGCCGCGCCCGGACGAGGAGAAGCGCCACAACCCGGGCGGAAGTTCGGCCGCGAGCCTGCATGCCAAGACCTTCGCGGTAGACCGCAGCCGCATCTTCGTCGGCTCGCTCAATCTGGATCCTCGCTCCGTGCATCTCAACACCGAGATGGGCGTGGTGATCGAAAGCGCCACGCTGGCCGAGCGGCTCGCCGTGGAGATCGACAAGGTGGTGCCGACGCTGGCCTACGAGGTGCGCCGGCCTGCGAATGGGCGCGGCATGGAGTGGATCGACCGCGGCCCGGCGGGCGAAACCCGTTCCACCACGGAGCCGGGGGCCGGCGCCGTGCGGCGCCTGTGGATCGACTTCCTCTCGATCCTGCCGATCGAGTGGCTGCTGTAGCAATGGCGACAGGGCGAACGCGGGTTATCACGCAACCGTCACCCACCGGCGCCAACCTCTAATCGACAGCTCTTTTTTCACTCCAGAAGAAGCCCATGACAGCCACGACCTCCTTCCGCCTCGCGCCGCTCGCCCTCGCGCTGGCCCTCGCCGCCTGCGCCAACGCGCCGCCGGCGGGCTCGCGCAACGTGACGATCGAACGCACCACCTACGGCATCGCGCACATCACCGCGCCGGACTACGAAGGCATCGCCTACGGCGTGGCCTACGCGCATGCGCAGGACAACGTGTGCCAGACCGCGGAACATCTGCTCACCGTGCGCGGCGAGCGCTCGCAGTTCCTCGGCGCGCAAGCCACCGGCGAACTCGGCCTGGGCCGGCTGCCGAATTCGCAGATCGATCTGTTCGTGCGCGCCCACATGGACGACGCCGCGCTGGCGCGTGCCGCCGCCGCCAACAACGAGGACGTCAAGGCCTCGTTGCGCGGCTACGTGGCCGGCTACAACCGCTACCTGCAGGACGCGGGCCCGAACGGCCTGCCCGAAGCCTGCCGCAACAAGCCCTGGGTGCGGCCGATGTCGCTGGCCGACCTGTCGCGCACCACCGAGATGTCGATGATCCAGGGCGGCATCGGCGCGCTGGCCGGCGCGGTGCTCGCGGCAGCGCCGCCTGCGCAGGGAACGCGGAACGCCGCCGCAGAGCCGGTCTCGCTGCAACAGGCGGTCGCGGAAATCGGCCGCCACAGCTTCAATGCCAACCCCGAGGGCGGCGAGCTCGGCTCCAACGGCTGGGCCTTCGGCCGCAACGCCACGCCCGACGGCCGCGGCCTGGTGCTGGGCAATCCGCATTTCCCGTGGACCGGCACCAACCGCTTCTGGGAGATGCACCTTACCATCCCCGGAAAGCTCGACGTGATGGGCGCCACCGGTGGACTGAGCCCGGTGGTCGCGATCGGCTTCAACAAGGACGTGGCGTGGACGCACACGGTCTCGACCGGCAAGCGCTTCACGCTCTACGAGCTGAAGCTCGACCCGGACGACCCCACGGTCTACATCGTCGACGGCCAGCGCAGGAAGATGACGACCCGGAACGTGAGCCTGCCTGCCGTCGGCGGCCCCACCCCGCCGAAGACTTTCTACGGCACCGAATGGGGCCCCGTCGTCTCGCTGCCGCGCGCCGGCCTCGGCTGGACCGCGACCACGGCCTACGCGATCCGCGATGCCAACACGCAGAACGTGCGCTCGGCTCAGAGCTGGATGCAGATGGCGCGCGCGCGCAACGTCGCCGAACTGCGCGCCGCCATGGGCAACCAGGGCATGCCGTGGATCAACACCATCGCGGCCGACCGCGAGGGCAACGCGATGTATGCCGATCTCTCGGTGGTGCCCGACGTGTCGGCCGAGATGCTGAAGCGCTGCGCGCCCTCGCCGCGTGCCGCCGCGCTGCTCAATGCCGCCGGCCTGCCGGTGCTCGACGGCTCGCGCTCGGCCTGCGCCTGGCATCGCGACGCCGCAGCCGCCATGCCCGGCGTGACGGCGCCGGCGCGCATGCCGGTCGTCGTGACGCCGGACTGGGTGCAGAACAGCAACGACAGCTTCTGGCTCAGCAACCCGCACATCGAAGCGCCCGGCGGCATCTCGCCGCTGGTCGGCTTCGTCGGCACGCCGCAGCGGCTGCGCACGCGCAGCGGCATCATGGAAATCGAAGCCCGACTGGCCGGCAACGACGGCCTGCGGGGCAACAAGATGGGCGCGGCCGAGCTGCAGAGCGTGATCTTCCGCGACCGCAACCTGGCCGGCATGCTGGTGCTCGATGACCTGGTGGCGGCCTGCAACGCCGGCGCCTCGGCGCTCACGCCGGACCAGGCGCTCGGCTGCCGCGTGCTCGCCGCCTGGGACCGCACCAGCAACAGCGCGTCGAAGGGCGCGCCGCTGTTCCGCGAGTTCTGGCGCAAGGCGAAGGACGTGCCGAAGGTCTGGCGCGTGCCTTTCGACTCCACTCGCCCGGTCGCGACGCCGGCCGGCCTCGACATGGCCACGCCGGCCACGCGCGATGCGGTCTTCAAGGCCTTGGGCGACGCGGTCGCCATCGTTCGCACCGCCGGCTTCGCGGCCGACGTGCCGCTAGCCGAGGTGCAGACGCGCATGGTGCGCGGCCAGAAGGTCGCGATCCACGGCGGCGACGAATTCGAAGGGGTGCTCAACAAGGTGGAGAGCCAGGGCCAGTCGCTGATCGATCCGAAGGGCTACAACATCAACTACGGCAGCAGCTACATGCAGGTGGTGGGCTTCGACGAGCGCGGGCCGGTGGCACAGGCCATACTGACCTACGGCCAGAGCAGCGACCCCGCATCGCCGCGCGCCTACGATCAGCTGCCGCTGTTCGCTGCCAAGCAATGGCACCCGCTGCCCTTCCATCGTGCCGACATCGAGGCGCAGCGCGTGGGCAGCCCCCTTCGACTCGCCTATTGAAAGGAACACGATGAACGACGGTCTGGATCAACTGGTGCGGCTGGCCGCCGCAGTGCCGCTGGCGCCGGCCTGCGACCACTTCTACTTCCTGCGCCACGGACAGACCGAAGGCAACGCGCGGCGCATCTTCCAGGCGGTCGACACGCCGCTGAGCGTGCTCGGCTTGCAGCAGGCGACGCGCGCGGCCGAACTGCTGGCCGGCGAGCCGATCAGGAGCGTGGTGTGCAGCGATGCGAAGCGCGCCTACGACACCGCGCATACGGTCGCGGGCGGTTTGCGCATCGCGCCGCTGGTGCAGACAAGTTTGCGCGAGCGCAATTTCGGCGCGCTGATCGGCACCTCTTCCGCCAACCTGAACTGGGCCTGCGAACCCGAGGGCGGCGAGACGCTGGCCCAGTTCGTCGCCCGCAAGCGCGCCGCGCTCGAAGTCGCACTGGCCCAACCGGCGCCGGTGCTGGTGGTGGCGCACGGCGGCTCGCTGCACGTGCTGGCGGCGCTGCTCGGCGTTCCCGCGGACCTGGAGCTGCTCGGCAATGCCCAGCCGCTGCGTTTCGAGCGAAGCGGTCCTACATGGCGGGTGAAGCCGCTCCTGCAACATGCGGATGGCGGCGCGTCGCTGGCCTGAGGGCTGCAGCACGCATCGCCCTCCACCACCATGGAATTCAAGGACTACTACCAGGCACTGGGCATCGAACGCGGCGCCTCGGACGACGAGGTCCGCAAGGCCTATCGCAAGCTCGCGCGCAAATACCACCCGGACGTCAGCAAGGAAGCCGACGCCGAGCGGCGCATGCGCGAGATCAACGAGGCCAACGATGTGCTGCGCGACAAGGAAAAGCGCGCCGCCTACGACGCGCTGGCCGACCAGGTCGCGCAGGGCCGCTATGCCGGCGGCCGCCCCGGCGAGGGCTTCCAGCCGCCGCCGGGATGGGACGAGGGTTTCGAATTCCACCGCGGCCCGGGCCAGGGCCCGGCCGACCATGCCGAATTCAGCGAGTTCTTTTCCTCACTCTTCGGCGCGGCCGAACGGCGCAGCGCCGAGCGGCGCCACTACCGCGCGCGCGGCGAGGACCACCATGCCGCCATCGAGATCGCGCTCGAAGACGCGCTCCACGGCGCCGAGCGCGAGATCACGCTGCGCTCGCAGGAAATCGACGACCAGGGCCGGCCCGAATGGAAGACGCGCACGCTCAGCGTGAAGATCCCCGCCGGCGTGCATCCGGGCCAGTACATCCGGCTCGCCGGCCAGGGCATGCCGGGCCACGGCGGCGAGCCGGCCGGCGATCTTTATCTGGAGGTGCGCATCGCACCGCACCAGCACTACCGCATCGAGGACCGCGACCTCTACATGACGCTGCCGGTGACGCCGAGCGAAGCCGCGCTCGGCGCCCAGGTCAAGGTGCCGACGCCCACCGGCGGCGTGGTCGAGGTGACGGTGCCGCGCGGCGCGCGCAGCGGCCTCAAGCTGCGGCTCAAGGAACGCGGCCTGCCGGGCAAGCCGCCCGGCCATCTCTACCTGCTGCTGGAGATCGCATTGCCGCCGGCCGATACCGAGGCCGCGCGCAAGGCCTACGAGCAACTGGCGCAGGCCGCGCCCTTGGACCCGCGCCGCCATCTCGGAGTGTGATGACATGGCCAACCCTTCCTTCGATGCCACGACCCTGGGCGCGTCCCACCCGCTTGCCGCGCGCGAACTGGCGCATGCCTGCGGCGCCGAGATCGAGTGGGTGGTTCAACTGGTCGACATGGGCATCGTCGAGGTGCGCGCGACGGCCGAACGCCCGGAGGACTGGTGCTTTTACAGCGCCGACCTGCAATGCGCGCTCGCCGCGCGCCGGCTCGAGCGCGATTTCGGCGTCGGGCTCGACGCCGCGGCGCTGATCCTCGACCTGGAGCACGAAGTACGCCGGCTCAAGGCGGTGCTGCGCGCGCGGGGACTCGAACGCGAAGCTTGAGCGTTTCGCATGACATCTCGCTGGACAAGCTGATTTCGAAGTAGGAGGCGGCTGGCAGACAGCGGCCGCGGGACGTGCAGACTCCTAGGGCCTGTTAACAGGCCCTAACATTCCGGCCTTCGAAGGAGTTCCCCATGTCCGTGGTCTGTGCCGCCTGCAAGACCGAAAACCGCGCCAATGCCATGTTCTGCCATGGCTGTGCGGCCAAGCTGCCCGGCTTTGCCGCCACCGGGCCGTCGGCGCTCGAAGGGATGAAGCCGATGCGGCCAGCGCCAGCAGCCACGCGGGCCGCAGGGCCGACCCCCGGCATGCTGCCGATTGAGACGCGCGCCTTCTGGATCCGCTTTGCCGTGCTGTCGGTCGTGATCACCGCATGCTTCGGCAGCTGGGTGGCCTATGTGACGCGCAAGCCGCCGGCATCCGCGCCGGCACCCGTTGCCGCGGTGGCTCCCGCGAAACCGGCTGTTCCGGTGCGGGCATCGGTGCCTCCGGCGGCGCCGCTCGACCGCGTGCCCCTGCTCATGTCAGAGCCGGTGCGAACGGTGGAAGCGCTCGGTCCGAAAGAGACGATCGTGGAGCCGGGCCCCGTGCGCGCGGAACCCGAACGCCCCATCGCCTCCTATCAGCCCGCCGTGCCGATCGAGCGCACGGTTCCGCCTCGCAAGGTCGTGGCCCGCAACGACGGCAATGGCGGCAATGGCGGCAACGGCGCCGCCGACCCGCGCCCCGGCTGCGCCCACCTCAACTTCATCGCCGCGGCCCGCTGCGAAGCGGCGCAATGCGCGAGGAGCCCGTTCAACCACCACCCGCACTGCAACGCGGTGCGCGAGCAGACGCGGCGCGACATCGCGCGGCGCAACCCGAGCTTCTGAGCCTGCGCAGCGCGCCAGGCATACCGCTTCGACATATCCAAAAGTCTCCTGATCCCGGCCAAGAGCGAGGCCGAAAACGTGCCAGCAGCTAGCGAATTCGGTATGGCTGCATCTTCACGATCTCCTGCCGAACCGTCACCGAAAAGGAAGAACACATGCCCACAGCCCAGACACTCGAACGCTTCATCGCCCGCGTCGAAGAGAACGCGCATGCCGAAGCGGTCGAGGAGTTCTACACCGCGAATGCCTCGCTGCAGGAGAACCAGGAGGCGCCGCGCGTCGGCCGCGATGCGGCCATCGCACGCGAACGCGCCATGCTGGCCAAGGCCACCTCGATCAGTTCGACCTGCGTGCGCCCGGTGTTCGTGAACGGCGACAAGGCCGTCATCCGCTGGATCTTCCACTTCGAGTGGAAGGACGGCACGGCCACCCACATGGAGGAGCTCGCCTACCAGCGCTGGGAGGGTGAACGCATCGCCGAGGAGACCTTCTTCTACGACCCGGCGCAGCGCGCGCCCATCAAGTCGAGGCCGTAGAACGCCGGATTCCTGCGCGCGCGTAGGAAGCTGCCGACAGACACGCGGCAGGCGCTATGGAAAGTGGGCGGCTTCGGTCAAACTTTGATGGAGTTCCCCATGCCCGTGGTCTGCGACGTCTGCAGAACCCCCAACCCCGACAGCGCGATGTTCTGTGACAGCTGCGCCAGCGCGCTGCGCCGCCTGGCGCCCGCCGGCTTCTCCGCAATGGAATTGAGCAAAGGGCCGCGCCTGAACGGCTGGCCGATATCGAACAGGGCGCCGCTGGCTCCTGCTGCCGCGGCGCCGGGCAGGACCATGGGGTTGCGCATGCGCCTCGGCCTGCTGGCGCTCGCGATAGGCACTGCCTCGCTGGCGGGCTTCCTGGTCCTCCAGCGCGTTCATATCACGTAGAGATCGACGTACTCGTGCACCGGCAGCGCCTCCAGCGCCTGCTGGTCCAGCGAGACGGCGAGGATCGCGTCCTGCTGCTTCTTCGGGAAGCGCCGCGCGAGGTTGGTGCGGAACTTGGCTTCCAGCAACGGGATGCCGTCCGCGCGGCGGTGCTTGTGGCCGATCGGATACTCGACCGCCACTTCCTCCAGCGTCTTGCCGTCCTTGATCCCGATCGTGAGCGCGTTCGCGATGCTGCGCTTCTCGGGGTCGTGATAGTCGCGGGTGTACCGCGGGTCCTCCACGCAGGCGATCCTGTCGCGCAGCGCGTCGATGCGCGGATCGGCCGCCACCGCGTCTTCGTAGTCGCCGGCCGTGAGCCGGCCGAAGATCAGCGGCACCGCCACCATGTACTGGATGCAGTGGTCGCGGTCGGCTGGGTTGTTCAAGGGCCCCTTCTTGTCGATGATGCGGATGCAGGCCTCGTGCGTGCGGATCGTCACGCGCTCGATGTCCTCCACCGTCCTGCCGGCCTTCTTCAGCCGCGCATGCAGCGTCATCGCGGCCTCCACTGCCGTCTGGCTATGGAACTCGGCCGGGAAGCTGATCTTGAACAGCACGTGCTCCATCACGTAGGAGCCGTAGGGCCGCTGGAACCTGAAGGGCTGCCCCTTGAACAGCACGTCGTAGAAGCCCCAGCCCTTGGCGGTGAGCACGCTCGGGCAGCCCATCTCGCCGGTCTTCGCGATCAGCGCCAGGCGCACCGCACGGCTGGTGGCATCGCCGGCGGCCCAGCTCTTGCGACTGCCGGTGTTGGGCGCATGGCGGTAGGTGCGCAGCGACTGGCCGTCGACCCAGGCCAGCGACACCGCATTGACGATCTCTTCGCGCGAGAGGCCGAGCATCTGCGCCACCACCGCGGTCGAGGCCACCTTGACCAGCACCACGTGGTCGAGCCCGACCTCGTTGAAGCTGTTCTCCAGCGCAATGCAGCCCTGGAGCTCGTGCGCCTTGATCATGGCGGTGAGCACATCCTTCATCGTCAACGGCTTCTTGCCGGCGGCCACCGCATTGCGGCTGAGCCAGTCGGCCGTGGCGAGGATGCCGCCGAGGTTGTCGCTCGGGTGGCCCCACTCGGCGGCGAGCCATGTGTCGTTGAAGTCGAGCCAACGGATCATCGCGCCGATGTTGAAGGCCGCCTGCACCGGGTCGAGCTGGTGCCGGGTGCCCGGCACCCGGGCGCCGTGCGGCACCGCCGTGCCGGGAACGATGGGGCCGAGCAGCTTGGTGCAGGCCGGGTACTCGAGCGCCTCGAGGCCGCAGCCCAGCGTGTCGATCAGGCAGTGGCGCGCGGTCTCGTAGGCCAGCGGGCTGGCAATCCGGTAGTCGAGCACATAGTCGACGATGTCGACGAGCACGCGGTCGGGTTCGGGGCGGATGGTGTTGATGGCTGCGGACATGGTTTCTTTCTTCAAACGCGCTCCTCGATCGGCACGAAGCGCAGGTCTTCCGGGCCGGTGTAGTTCGCGCTCGGCCGGATGATCTTGTTGTCGATGCGCTGCTCGATGATGTGCGCCGCCCAGCCGCTGGTGCGGGCGATCACGAACAGCGGCGTGAACATCGCGGTCGGCACGCCCATCATGTGGTAGCTGACGGCGCTGAACCAGTCGAGGTTGGGGAACATCTTCTTCGCGTCCCACATCACGGTTTCAAGCCGCTCGGCGATGTCGAACATCCTGGTCGATCCGGCCTCCTGCGACAGCTTCGTCGCAACCCGCTTGATAACCTCGTTGCGCGGATCGGCCACCGTGTAGACCGGGTGGCCGAAGCCGATCACCACCTCCTTCGCCTCGACGCGGCGGCGAATGTCGGCTTCGGCCTCGTCGGGCGAGTCGTAGCGCTTCTGGATCTCGAAAGCCGCTTCGTTGGCGCCGCCGTGCTTGGGTCCGCGCAGTGCGCCGATGGCACCGGTGATGGCCGAGTACACGTCCGAGCCGGTGCCCGCCACCACGCGCGCGGTGAAGGTCGAGGCATTGAACTCGTGCTCGGCATACAGGTTGAGCGAGGTGTGCATCGCGCGCTCCCAACTTGCTGTCGGCGCCCTGCCGTGCAGCAGATGCAGGAAGTGCGCGCCGATGGAGTCGTCGTCGGTCTCGACCTCGATGCGCCGGCCTTGCGTCGACCAGTGGAACCAGTAAAGCAGCAATGAGCCGAGCGAGGCCAGCAGGCGGTCGGCGATGTCGCGCGCGCCGGAGGTGGCGTGCTCGTCCTTCTCCGGCAGCACGCAGCCGAGCGCGGAGACGCCGGTGCGCATCACGTCCATCGGATGCGCGCTCGCGGGCAGATGCTCCAGCGCTTCCTTCACGCTCGCCGGCAGCCCGCGCAAGGCCTTGAGCCTGGCCTTGTAGGCGCGCAGCTCGGCGGCGGTGGGCAGCTTGCCGTGCACCAGCAGGTGCGCGATCTCCTCGAACTCGCAGACCTCGGCGATGTCGAGGATGTCGTAGCCGCGGTAGTGCAGGTCGTTGCCGGTGCGGCCCACGGTGCACAGCGCCGTGTTGCCGGCGGTCACCCCCGAGAGCGCCACGGATTTCTTCGGCCTGAAGCCGGTGGACACGGGTGCTTGCATCATCCTTCGCAATCTACGCAAACTTCGCCACATAATTAAGCACTGAAACAGCGAATGATTGCGAATGAGGCAAGCCAAATTGCGAAGTATGCGAATCAACCAGCAATGAGGAAGACCTTCATGGGCGTGCGCCTGCGCCGCCTGCGCGAAGAGCGCAACCTGAGCCAGGTGGCGCTGGCGCAGCAACTGGGCCTCTCGCCCAGCTACCTGAACCAGATCGAGCAGAACCAGCGGCCGCTCACGGTGGCGGTGCTGCTGCGCATCAGCGCCACGCTGGGCGTGGACGTGCAGGCCTTCTCGGACGACGAGGAAGCGCGGCTCATTGCCGGCATGCGCGAGGCGCTGGCCGACAACCCCGGCGGCGAGGCGGTGTCGCTGGCCGAGCTGCGCGAACTCGCCACGCAGATGCCCGCGGTAGGCCGCAGCCTAGTCGCGCTGCACCGCCGCCAGCGCGAAGCGCTGGAGCGCATCGAGGCGATCGCGGGCGCTCTGGGCGACGGCCGCGACGAGCTCGCGCAACTGCGGCCCATGCCCTTCGAAGAAGTGCGCGACTTCTTCTTCGCGCACCAGAACCACATTGCCCCGCTCGACGATGCGGCCGAGGCGCTGGCCGCGCAATGGCGGCTGCGCGAAGGCAATCCCGGCGACCGCCTGGCCCGGCGCCTGCTGGAGCAGCACGGCGTGCGCGTGGTGCCGATGGAAGGCTTCGGGCCCGAGGACCACCGGCGCTACGACCCCGCCACGCGCGTGCTGCGGCTCTCGCCCGATCTCGAGCCCGGGCAGTACGCCTTCCAGATGGCCACGCAGCTGGCCTTTCTGGAGATGGACGAGGGGCTGCAGAATCTGGTGGAGGCCGCGGCCTTCACCGGCGACACCGCACGTTCGCTGGCGCGCATCGGCCTAGCAAACTACTTCGCAGGCGCCCTGTTGCTGCCCTACGGCACTTTCCTCGGCGAGGCCGAGATGCTGCGCTACGACATCGACCTGCTTGCGCGCCGCTTCGGCGTCGGCTTCGAGACCATCTGCCATCGGCTCAGCACGCTGCAGCGACCAGATGCGCGCGGCGTGCCATTTTTCTTCGTCCGGGTCGACCGCGCCGGCAACATCTCCAAGCGCCAGTCGGCCACGCATTTCCACTTCTCGAAGACCGGCGGCACCTGTCCGCTGTGGAACGTGTACGAAGCCTTCGCACAGCCCGGCCGCATCCTGCCGCAGCTCGCGCGCATGCCCGACGGCCGCGCCTACCTCTGGATTGCGCGCACCGTCTCGCGCGGGCACGGCGGCTGGGGCGCGCCAACCAAGACCTTCTCTATCGGCCTGGGCTGCGACATCAGCCACGCGCCGCGGCTGGTGTACTCCAAGGGCCTGGACCTGCGCGACCCCGAGGTGCCGACGCCCATCGGCATGGGCTGCAAGGTCTGCGAGCGTCCTGCCTGCCCGCAGCGCGCCTTCCCCTTCCTCGGGCGGCCGCTCGACGTGGACGAGAACCAGAGCCGGTTTGCGCCGTATGCGGTGGCGGAGATGCGGCCCATCAGGTCCGTCATGAAGGGAGCGAAACGATGACGCTTGACGCATGTGCCGCGCGCTGCAAAGGCGCCCACGGACCCGGGGCGGCGGGCGCCATTGCGGGGAAGCGTTGTGCTGGCATCCGGCTTCCCCAAACACCCCCGCGCCTCCTCCGCCGAAGGCGGTCTGCGGCCCGGGCGACTTCTGGGGCGGCGAGGAGCGCAGCCTGGGGGCGGGCGCGCGTGCGAAGACACTCGCGCTTCGTGATCTGACTCGCCGCGGCTGCCTGAGCGCAGCGCACCGCAGGGGCGCGTAGCGAGTTCCGCGGCGCCGCCCCCAGGCGAGCACCGCAGCGGAGTCGGCGCAACGCGCCGACCGCCCCAGCAGGAGCCCGGGCCGCAGACCGCCTTCGGCGGCGCGCAGGCCGCATCACGATCAAGCGGCGAGCGCGAGTTCCTGCCGCAGCACCTTCGCCGCCGCCACCATGTTCACCAGCGCCGCCTCGGTCTCCGCCCAGCCGCGGGTCTTCAGCCCGCAGTCGGGGTTGACCCACAGGTTGGCAGGCGGCACCACGGCCGCGGCCTTGCGCATCAGCCGCACCATTTCGTCCACCGCCGGCACGCGCGGCGAATGGATGTCGTAGACGCCCGGGCCGATCTCGTTCGGATACTTGAACTCGCCGAAACCTCGCAGCAGTTCCATGTCGGAGCGGCTGGTCTCGATGGTGATCACGTCGGCGTCCATCGCCGCGATCTCGGGCAGGACGTCGTTGAATTCCGAGTAGCACATGTGGGTGTGGATCTGCGTGCGGTCGGCCACGCCCGAGGCGCTGATGCGAAAGGCGCGCGTCGCGCCTTCCAGATAAGCCTTCCAGCCGGCGCGGCGCAGCGGCAGGCCTTCGCGGATCGCCGGCTCGTCGATCTGGATGATGCCGATGCGGGCGTGCTCCAGGTCGACCACCTCGTCGCGGATCGCCCAGGCGATCTGCTCCGTCGTCACGCTGCGCGGCTGGTCGTCGCGCACGAAGGACCACTGCAGGATGGTGACCGGCCCGGTCAGCATGCCCTTCATCGGCCGCGCCGTGAGGCCCTGCGCATAGGCGGTCCATTCCACGGTCATCGGTGCCGGGCGCGCCACGTCGCCGTAGATGACGGGCGGCTTGACGCAGCGTGAACCATAGGACTGCACCCAGCCGTTGGCGGTGAAGGCGAAGCCGTCGAGCTGCTCGCCGAAGTACTCGACCATGTCGTTGCGCTCGGCCTCGCCGTGCACCAGCACGTCGATGTCCAGTTCTTCCTGCTTGCGCACCGCGAGCGCGATCTCGGCGCGCATCTTCTCGCGGTAGCCCTCGGCATCGAGCGCGCCGCGCTTGAAGGCGGCGCGCGCGGTGCGGATCTCGGCCGTCTGCGGGAAGGAGCCGATGGTGGTGGTCGGCAGCGGCGGCAGCGCGAAGCGCACGCGCTGCACCGCCTGGCGCACGGCGAAGGGTGAAGCGCGACGATCATCGCCGGCCACGCGGCGCGCGAGGCGCAGTGCCACGTCGGCGCGATGCACGCGCGCGCTGGCGCGGCGGGCGGCCACGGCGGCACGCGCCGCAGCGAGTTCGTCATGCACCCGGGCTTCGTTGCCATCGAGCACGGCGCGCAGTACCCGCAGCTCGTCCAGCTTCTCCACCGCAAAGGCGAGCCAGCTATTCAATTCGGCATCGAGCTTGTGCTCCGCCGCGAGGCTGAAGGGCACGTGAAGCAGCGAGCACGAAGGCGCAATCCACAGCTCGCCCTGGTGCTTGTCCGCCACGGGCCGCAGGCGCGCGAGCGCGGCGTCCGGATCGGTGCGCCAGATGTTACGGCCGTCGACAATGCCGATCGACAGCACCTTGTGTGCCGACAGCCAGTCGGCCACGCCGGTGAGTTCGTCGGGCGTGCGCACCGCATCGACATGCAGGCCGGCCACCGGCAGCTGGCAGGCCAGGCGCAGGTTGTCCGAGAGCGGCGAGAAGTAGGTGGCCAGCAGCAGCTTCGGCGCACGGCGCGCAAGCTGCCAGTAGCTGCGCTCGAAGGCATGGCGCCAGGCGTCGGGCAGGTCCAGGCCGAGGATCGGCTCGTCGATCTGCACCCACTCGACGCCCTGCGCCTTGAGGCGCGCGAGCACCTGCTCGTAGACGGGCAAGAGCGATTCGAGCAGGCCGAAGCGATCGAAGCCGGCCTCCTTCTCCTTGCCGAGCCAGAGGAAGCTCAGCGGCCCCAGCAGCACGGCCTTGACCGCGTGGCCGGCTTTCTGCGCCTCGGCGACCTCGTCGAACAGGCGAACCGACTGCAGGCTGAAGCGCGTCGCCGGCGAGAACTCGGGCACGAGGTAGTGGTAGTTGGTGTCGAACCACTTGGTCATCTCGAGCGCGAAGGTGCCGTGCTCGGCGTGCGCGCAGCCGCGGTCGTGCACCTCGGCAGCCACGCCGCGCGCCATCGAAAAATAGCGCGAGAGCTCGGGCTCGTCGCCGCGGAAGTCGAAGCGCGCCGGCTCGCAGCCCAGCAGCTGGATGTGGTTGGCCACATGGTCGTAGAAGGCGAAGTCGCCGACGGTCACGAAGTCGAGCCCGGCGTCGCGCTGGGCCTGCCAGTGGCGCGCGCGCAGGTCGCGGCCGACGGCCTCGAGCGCGTCGCGGTCGATCTCGCCGCGCCAGTGTTGTTCAAGGGCGAATTTGAGTTCGCGCTGTGCGCCCATGCGCGGGAAACCGAGAGTGTGGATGCGTGTCATCCCCCGATGGTCGGCGTTCGTCGCCTATGATTCAAACGAAAGCTTTTGCTCGTCAACTTGAATTTCATTCATGGCCCAATCCGTCCTCGAGATCCGCCACCTGCGCACCCTGGTCGCGCTGCGCGACACCGGCAGCCTGGTGCGCGCCGCCCAGCTGCTCAACCTCACGCAGTCGGCGCTGTCGCACCAGGTCAAGCTGCTCGAAGACCGCTACGGCGCGGCCTTGTTCGAGCGCAAGTCGGTGCCGCCGCAGTTCAGCGGCGCCGGCCTGCGCCTGCTGCAGCTTGCCGATGCCGCCTTGCCGCTGGTCGAGGAGGCGGAGCGCGACGTGTCGCGGCTGGCGCAGGGCGGTGCAGGCCAGCTGCGCATCGTGGTCGAGTGCCACACCTGCTTCGACTGGCTGATGCCCGCCATGGATGCGTTTCGCAACCACTGGCCCGAGATCGAGCTCGACATCGTCTCGGGCTTCCATCCCGACCCGATCGCGCTGGTGATGCAGAAGCGCGCCGAGGTGGCCATCGTGTCCGAGCAGGACCCGGACGAGACGGTCGACTACCACCCCCTGTTCCGCTTCGAGATCATGGCCTTGCTGGCCAACGAGCATCCGCTCGCGGCAAAGACGCACCTCACGGCCCGCCACTTCGCCGACCAGACGCTGATCACCTACCCGGTGCCCGACGACATGCTCGACATCGTGCGCCAGGTGCTGGCGCCGGCGGGCGTCGAGCCCGCTCAGCGCCGCACCACCGAGCTCACGGTCGCGATGCTGCAATTAGTGGCCAGCGGCCGCGGGATCGCGGCGCTGCCGCTGTGGGCGGTGCAGGGCTACCTGGACCGCGGCTATGTCACGGCGCGACCGGTGGGCCGCAAGGGGCTGACCGGCGAGCTGCACATGGCCTGCACCGCAGCGACCTCGGCGCGGCCTTGGCTCGAAGATTTCGTGCGCATCACGCGCGAGAGCTGCTTCAAGAGCCTGCCCGGGATCGAGCTGCTCTGAAGATGCTCAGGCAACCAGCGTCATCGGCCCGCGGTGTCCGACCAGTTCGAGCACGCGCTCGCCCGACACGGTCTCGTGGGCGAGCAGTTCGTCCGTGAGTTCGTCCAGCGCGCGGCGGTGCGTGCGCATGATCTGCTGGCATTTCACGTTGAGTCCCTCGAGCAGCAGGCTGGCCTGGCGCACCGCGGCCGAGACCTGCCGCGATGCGTGCTGCGCCGGCAGCGCGCCCAGGCTGAACAGCGCGCCGTCTTCGCCGAAGCCGTAGCGCCCGACCATGTCGAGCGCCAGCTTCGAGGCCTGCTGCAGGTCGTGGCTGGCGCCGCTCGATGCTTCCTCGAACACGGCCAGCTCGGCGTTGCGGCCGCCCAGCAGCATCTGGATGTGCTTTTCCATGTCGCTCTTCAGCACCAGCGCCATGTCTTCTTCCTGCGTCACGAGCGTGGCGCCCAGCGACCCGCCGCGCGGCAGGATGGTGACCTTCTCGACCTTGCCGTAGCCCAGCACGACGGAGACGAGCGCGTGGCCGGCCTCGTGCACCGCGATGTAGCGGCGCTCGCGCTCGCCGAGCGCGCGCTGCGCGCCGTTGAGTTCGCCGATGCGCGTGGTCTCGATGGCCTCCATCAGGTGACCCATCGACACCGCCTGCGCATTCGCGCGCGCCGCCACCAGGGCCGCGTGGTTGACGACATGCGCGATGGTCGCCGGCGACAGGCCGGTGGTCAGGCGGGCCAGCTGCTCGTAGTCCACCTCGCCCGCCAGGCGCAGCCTGGCGGCATAGAGCCGGAAGATAGCGGCACGATCGCGCACGTCCGGCAGCTTGACGTTCACGCGGCGATCGAAGCGCCCCTCGCGCAGCAGCGCTTCATCGAGGTTGTCGACCAGGTTGGTGGCGCCCACGACGATGACGCCCTCGTTGGCCTCGAAGCCGTCCATCTCGACCAGCAACTGGTTGATGATGCGGTTGCCCTCCGATTCAGCCGGCCCCGAGCCGCCGGCGCTGCGCCTGGAGATGCCGTCGATCTCGTCGATGAAGAGGATGCAGGGCGCGTTCTTGCGTGCGGTCTCGAAGAGCTTCTTGACCTTCTGCACGCCGACGCCATAGAACTTGGAGGTGAACTCGCTGCCGTTGGTGGCAATGAAGCGGGCGCCGCACTCGCCGGCGAGCGCCTTGGCGAGCAGCGTCTTGCCGACGCCCGGTCCGCCGAGCATGAGCACGCCGCAGGGCGGTCGCGCGCCGAGCGCGCTGAAGCGCTTCGGGTTCTTCAGGTAGTCGACGATGTCCTGCAGCGCGTTCTTGGCCTCGCCGGCGCCGATGACGTCGTCGAAGCGCAGCCCGGTCGGCTTCTCGACCAGCTTGGCGCTTGCGCCGATGCTGTCCCGCATCATGTAGAGAACGGCCGCGACGAGCAGGATGGGAAGGAACACCCCCACCAGATCGCGCGCAGAACTCAGCGTGCGGTCGTCTGCAGCAGGTGCGCCTACCGTCGTGTCCGGCAGCACGACGAGCTGGAAGGATTTCGAATCGCCGGCCTTCGCCGCCTCGCCGACGACCAGCGCGGCGAAGGAGCCGCGGCCGTCGACCACGAAGTAGCGCTCGCCGCCGGTCGTGGATACGAGGATGGCATTGGCCGCGATGCCGACGGTGCGGACCGCGCCGGCGCGCAGGTCGCGCAGGAGTTCGGAGCCGTCCTTCTCGGTGCCGGTCCAGCCCGATGCCGCGTTGCGCATCTGCTGCGCGTCGCCGCCGAGCTGGTGAGCCTGTGGCGTCGCGCGCAATACCAGGTACAGGCCCGCCAGGACGGCGATGCCGAGCAGCGCCGCAAGGGTGATCCGGGCCGCGCCCGATCGGAAAAATCTGTGGAGCTGCTTCATGGGACGGCTGGAGGCGGTAAACCCGCATGCTAGGCAGTCTGCGAAGCGCGGGCACCGCGCCGGCGACATAAATGCCGCCGGCGTGGACTACTTCTCGGCGCGGCCGCAGTCCGCGTTGCGATCCTGCGTCAGCCCTCCTGCCAGCACCCTACTTCTTCTGCACCAGCTTGATCACGCTCGAGAAATCGAGCGCGCCATGGCCGGCCAGGCTGTGCGCCGCATAGAGGTTGCGCGCCAGCCCGCCCAGCGGCGTGGCCGCGCGCACCACGGCGGCGTTCTCCTGCGCGAGCCCCAGGTCCTTGAGCATCAGGTCGGTGCCGAAGCCGCCGGCATAGCCCTTGGAGGCCGGTGCGTTCTCCATCACGCCGGGCAGCGGGTTGTATTTTTCGAGCGCCCAGTTGCCGCCCGAGCTGCGCCGCATGATCTCCGACAGCACCTTCGGGTCGAGCCCGTTGGCGACGCCGAGCGCGATGGCCTCGGAGGTGCCGATCATCAGGATGCCGAGCAGCATGTTGTTGCAGATCTTGGCCGTCTGGCCCGCGCCTGCGCCACCCGCGTGGAAGATGTTGGCGCCCATCTTCTCCAGCACCGGGCGCGCGCGTTCGAGATCCGCTTCGGAACCGCCGACCATGAAGGTCAGCGTGCCCGCGATGGCGCCGCCGGTGCCGCCGGACACGGGCGCGTCGATCACGGCCACGCCGCGTTTGGCGCCCGCTTCCGCGACCTTGCGCGACGTCGCTGCGGCGATGGTGCTGCTGTCGATCACCAGCGTGCCGCCGGCGATTTTCTCCATCAGGCCGGGCTGGCCGTCGCTGCCGAGGTAGAGGCCTTCCACGTGTGCGCTGGCCGGCAGCATGCTGATCACCACCTCCGCACCGGCGAGCGTCGCCTCGGCCGATGCGGCGATCGGAAGGCCCTCGGTGCCGAGCTTCCTGCAGGCCTCGGCCGAGAGGTCGAAAGCGCTGAGCGCGTGGCCGGCCTTGTGCAGGTTGAGGGCCATCGGGCCGCCCATGTTGCCGAGGCCGATGAATGCGATCTTCATGTGTGTCTCCGTTATTTGTGTGATGTCTGTCAGGCCAGCGATGCGAGTTCCGCCGGCATCTCGCCGCGCACGCGCAGATGGTCCTCGACGAACCCGGGCGTGATCTCCTCGAGCGTGGCCGGGTCCCACTTCGGATTGCGGTCCTTGTCGATCAGCACGGCGCGGATGCCCTCGGCAAAGTCCTTGTGCGCGCAGAAACCGAGCGAGGCCCAGTACTCGAGCCGGAAGACCTCGGCCAGCGACATGCGGTGCACGCGCTGCCAGAGCTCGAAGCTGAGCGCCGCCGAGCTCGGCGCGCCCTTGGCGAAGGTTTTCGCCGCGGTCTGCAGCCAGGGGGCGTCGCTTTGCAGCGCGTGCAGCCGCTGGGCGATGTCGCCCAGGTCGTCGCCGGCCATCAGCGCGTTGATGGTGTCGAAATGCTCGCGCACCTTCGAAGGCGGCAGCTCGGCGCCCTCGCCCGCACGCAACAGGATGCGCGACAGCGCGGCGCGATCGGCCTTGGCCTCGCCGGTCCATGCGCCCGCGGCGATCTCGTCCAGCACCTGCGCCTTGCGCTCGTGCGGCACCAGCAGGTCGGCCAACCCGCAGAAGATGGCGTCGGCGGCATTGAGGTGGGCCCCGGTGAGCGCGAGGAACAAGCCCACGCGCCCCGGCATGCGGCGCAGGAACCAGCTGCCGCCCACGTCGGGGTAGAGGCCGATGCTGATCTCCGGCATCGCCAGGCGGCTCTGCGCCGTGGCCACGCGGTGCGAAGCGCCCGCCAGGAGCCCGATGCCGCCGCCCATCACGATGCCGTGGCCCCAGCACAGGATGGGCTTGGGGAAGGTGTGGATCAGGTAGTCGAGCTCGTACTCCTCGGCGAAGAAGCGCTCGGCGTACGGGTTGCGTTCGGGGCCACACTCCAGCAGCGTTTGGTAGAGCTGGCGCAAGTCGCCGCCAGCGCAGAAAGCCTTCTCGCCCGCGGCCTGCAGCAGCACGCCGGCAACGCCTGCGTCCTGCGCCCATGCGCGCAGCTTCGGCGTGAGCAGCCGCACCATCGCGACCGACAGCGCATTGAGCGCCGCCGGCGTGTTGAGCGTGGCCACGCCGAAGCGCTTGCCGCCGGCCGTCTGGATCTCGTCGAACAGGACCACGTCATCGCTCATCGGATGTCACTCTCGCCTTCCAGCAATTTGCGCGCGACGATCACGCGCATGATTTCGTTGGTGCCTTCGAGGATCTGGTGCACGCGCGTGTCGCGCACCAGCCGCTCCAGCGGGAACTCGCTCAGATAGCCGTAGCCGCCGTGCAGCTGCAGCGCCTCGTTGCAGACGTTGAAGCCCACGTCGGTCGCAAAGCGCTTGGCCATCGCGCAATAGGTGCTCGCATCGGCATGCCCGGCGTCGAGCCTGCTCGCGGCCAGCCGCACCATCTGGCGCGCGGCCACCAGCTCGGTCGCCATGTCGGCCAGCTTGAACTGCAGCGCCTGGAAGCTTGCCAGCGGCTTGCCGAACTGCTGGCGCTCGTGCAGGTAGCGGCGCGACGCATCGAGCGCGCCCTGCGCCGCGCCGACCGAGCAGGTCGCGATGTTGATGCGGCCGCCGTCCAGCCCCTTCATCGCGATGCGGAAGCCCTCGCCTTCGCTGCCGAGCAGGTTGGCGGCCGGCACGCGCACGTTGTCGAAGTTGATGGTGCGCGTGGGCTGGCTGTTCCAGCCCATCTTGTGCTCCTTCTTGCCGTAGCTGATGCCGGGCGCATCGGCGGGCACCGCGAAGGCCGAGACGCCGCCCGCACCGCCGCCGCCGGTGCGCGCCATCAGCACCAGCACGTCGGTCGAGCCGGCGCCCGAGATGAAGGCCTTGCCGCCGTTGATGACGTACTCGGCGCCCTGCAGCTCGGCGCGTGTCTTCAGCGAACCGGCATCCGAGCCGGCGCCCGGCTCGGTCAGGCAGTAGGACGCCAGCTTGCGCCCGCTCGTGAGGTCGGCGCCCCACTGCTCGCGCACGGCCGGCCCGCCCCAGGTGCCGAGCATCCAGGTCGCCATGTTGTGGATCGTGATGAAGGCCGTGGTCGACGGATCGACCGCGGCCATCTCCTCGAACACCAGCGTGGCGTCGAGCCGCGGCAGCGCCAGGCCCTCGATGCTTTCGGGCGCATAGAGGCCGCAGAAGCCGAGCTCGCCCGCCTTCGCGATCGCCTCCTTCGGGAAGATGCCTTCGGCGTCCCAGCGCGCGGCATGCGGCGCGAACTCGGCCGACGCGAATTCGCGCGCGGTCTGCGCAAAGGCCCGTTGCTCTTCGGAGAGTTCGAAGTCCATGCCGCCGAGCTTAGCGGAGGCTGATGGTGGTGTTGAGGCCGTGCGCGGTGTCGTCGTCGAACCAGCGCGCCGTCACCGTCTTGGTCTGCGTGTAGAACATGATGACCTGCTTGCCGTAGGGGCCGAGATCGCCGAGCTTCGAGCCGCGCGAACCGGTGAAGGAGAACATCGGCACCGGCACGGGGATCGGCACGTTGATGCCGACCTGGCCGACATCGATGTCTTCCTGGAAACGGCGCGCCGCGGCGCCCGACTGCGTGAAGATCGCGGTGCCGTTGCCGTTCGGGTTGGCGTTGATGAGCTCGATCGCTTCGTCGATGCTCTCGGCATTGGCCAGGCACAGCACCGGTCCGAAGATCTCCTGGTCGTAGATGGTCATGCCGGGCTTGACGTCGGCGAACACCGTCGGGCCGACGAAGTTGCCCTTCTCATAGCCCGGCACCGTCGGCTTGCGCCCGTCCAGCGCCAGCGTGGCACCGTCGGCGACGCCGCGTTCGATCAGCCCGTTGACGCGCTCGTAGGCCGCGCACGACACCAGCGGGCCGACGTCCACGCCCTTCTCGATGCCGGCGCCGACCTTCAGCGTCTTGGCCTTCTCGACCAGGTCGGGCACCCACTTCTGCGCCTCGCCGACCAGCACCGCGACCGACACCGCCATGCAGCGCTGACCCGCCGCGCCGAAGCTCGCGCCGGCCAGCGCGTTGAGCGTCTGCTCCTTGTTGGCGTCGGGCATCACGATGGCGTGGTTCTTCGCGCCCATCATGCATTGCACGCGCTTGCCGGACTGCGTGGCGCGGTGGTAGACATGGGTGCCGACCTTGGTCGAGCCGACGAAGGAGATCGCCTTGATGTCCGGGTGGTCGCAGATTGCGTTGACCACCGCCTCGCCGCCGTGCACGACGTTGAGCACGCCGGCCGGGATGCCGGCCTCGAGCGCGAGCTCGGCCAGGCGCATGGTGACCATCGGGTCCTGCTCGGAGGGCTTCAGCACGAAGGTATTGCCGGTGACGATGGCCATCGGGAACATCCACAGCGGGATCATGGCCGGGAAATTGAAGGGCGTGATGCCCGCGCACACGCCCAGCGGCTGCAGCAGCGTGTAGGTGTCGACGCCGTTGGCCACGTTGTTGGCCAGCTCGCCCAGCTGCAGGTTGCCGATATTCGATGCGTGCTCGACCACTTCAAGGCCGCGGAACACGTCGCCTTCGGCATCGGGCAGCGTCTTGCCCTGCTCGGCCGTGAGGATCGCGGCCAGCTCGGCCATGTTCTCGCGGATGAGCTGCTGGTACTTCAGGAAGATGCGCGCGCGGGCGCCGATCGGCGTCTTGCGCCAGGTCTTGAAGGCTTCCTTGGCCGAGGCCACGGCGGCATCGACCTCGGCCTGCGTCGCGAAGGGCACCTTCGCCAGCACTTCCTGCGTTGCCGGGTTGACGATGTCGCGCCACTCGGTGGTCTTGGATTCGACGAACTTGCCGCCGATCAGCAGCTTGACGGTCGCGACCTGGGTCGCGGATGTGGTGGTGGCGTCCATGAAATTTGTCTCCTTGAATGGGGTGCAGCAATCGATGCTAGCTTTGCACTTTTGCCATGGCAATAGACAAATACGCACCCACGATCTGCATAATTGCAACGCATGGATTGGGACAACCTGCGCTTCTTCCTGGAGCTCGCCCGCACCGGCACGCTGGTGAGTGCGGCCCGCCGGCTCGCGGTCGACCACACGACGGTGGCGCGCCGCATCCAGGCGCTCGAAAAAGAGGTCGGCAGCGCCCTCTTCTCGCGCGAGGCCGGTGGCCATCGCCTGACCGAAGCGGGCCGACGGCTGCAGCCGCAGGTGGAGGCGATGGAGAGCGCCTTTCTCGCGGTCGAGAGCGCGGCGCCCGCTTCGCGCGAAGGCCTCTCGGGCCTGGTGCGCATCGGCGCCACCGAAGGCTTCGGCACCATCGTGCTGGCACCGCAGTTGGCGCTCTTCGCGCAGGCACATCCCAAGCTCGTGATCGACCTGCTCGCGATGCCGCGGCTGGTGCACCTGTCGCGGCGCGAGGCCGACATCGTGATCTCGCTCGAACGCCCGGCGCGCGGCCCGGTGGTGGTGACCAAGCTGACCGACTACGTGCTGCGCCTCTACGCGTCGCAACGCTACCTGGCCTCGCATCCGCCGATCGGCTCGCGCGAGGATCTGCGCGGCCACAGCTTCATCAGCTATGTGGACGACCTGCTCTTCAGCAAGGAGCTGCAGTATCTCGACGAGCTGTACCGCCCCGATTCGTTCGCGCTGCGCAGCACGAGCATCCTCGCGCAGCACCAGGCCGTCGCGGCGGGCGCCGGCATCGCGGTGCTGCCGGCCTTCATCGCCGAGCGCGACAAGTCCTTGCGCCGCGTGCTGCCGGGTGAAGCCAATTTCACGCGCACTTTCTGGATGTCGGTGGCGTCCGAGACGCGGCACCTGGCGCGCATGCAGGCCACGTGGAACTTCCTGCGCGAGACGGTGGAAGCACAGCGCGAGCTGCTGTTGGCGGCAGAACCTCCAGCGCCATAATGAAAGGGCGAATCGGATCGACCTTCAGGAGGATCGAACATGCTGCTGCCCGCAGGCACCGAAGGCATGGCGATCAACATCGGCGCCGAGGCGATGCATCTGATCGTGGCCTTTCGGTCCGAAGCGCTCAGCGCCGGCGTTGGCCCGTCGCCCGCGAGCTGATTGGCTCCTCCGGGCGATGCGGCTTTCGCCCGCGCCGCGAATACTTCCCCGATGCGCAGGAACGGATGCCGGTCGGCATCCCGGCGCTCCCGATTGGAGGAAGTGATGAGCTCGGCCGCTGGGTTGACCATGAAATACGAGGATTCCCATTTCGCGCTCTGCGACGCCAAAAAGGCGACGGCGAAGGCGGCATTCCGGAATTGCTGAAACGGTTGGCGCCGCTGGGCCTCGTTGCCCGGGCGCGCCGGGTCTGGCACGGTCCCTCCCACAGAGCCAGGCTCCTGTGCGCCGCGCTCCTCATGACTGCGTCGAGCTTCGGCTTGTCGATGGCGGTCGCTTCTCTTGGCGCGCTTTAGGACCTACGGCCAGATCGGCGGGTGGCTGCCGGGCGGCATCGAGGGACGTGCCCAGCCGGCCGGCGTTCGCGCCAGCCGCGCGCTGTGGCGCATGGCGCGGAGTTCGCCGAAACCCGATGACGCGCTCTCGAGGCAAGGCTCCCTGTCGGGCGTGACCAGCGCCAGGCCGCCGGGCACCCGCCCGAGGCCGCGCAGCCAATGCCCGGTCTGCGCCAGCGAAAGCTGCACATGCCAGCTGCCGCCCTCCTGCTGCTGGCGCCACAGCGCAGCGGCCGCGCCCATCGCGATGAGGTAGCCGGTCGCCTCGTCGATGATCTGCATCGGCAAGGGCCTGGGCTTGCCGTCGCCGGCCGCCTCGCCTTCGGCGTGGTTGAAGCCCATGGCGGTCTGCACCAGCGAATCGAAGCCGCGTCGTCCCGACCAGGGGCCTTGCGCCCCGTAGGCCGAGAGCGAAACGTAGACGATGCCCGGGCGCCGCGCCGCAACTTCTTCGGCGCCGAAACCCAGCGCAGCCAGGCCGCCCGGCCGATAGCCCTGCACGAACACGTGGGCATCGGCCAGCAGGCGCATGAGCGCATCGCGTCCCGCTTCGCTGCGCAGATCCGCATGGGCCGAGAGCTTGCCGCGGCTGGTGTCGGCGATCGCTTCGATGTTCGGCAGCTGCGGCGAGTTGACGAGCATCACGTCCGCGCCGTAGGCCGCGAGCGCACGGCAGCCGACCGGCCCCGCAAGCACACGCGTGAGATCGAGCACGCGCAAGCCGGCCAGGGGCCGTTCATGGACGTGCAGCGGCGGCAAACCCAGCGGCGGCGCGTCGCCGATGCGCTCGAGGGTGAAGAGCGGCTGTGCCGCCACGGCCCGGCCCTGCGGCGTCGCGTCCCATTCGTCGAAACGCCGCAAGGCGCTGGCCACGAGGCCGGCTTCGGCCGCCGCCTGCTCGAAGTCGAGGGCCTTCCATGCGGCCATGGCCGCCTCGGCATCGGCGCGCTGCGCCGTCGCCGGAGTCAGCCCCATCAGGCGCAGCGCGCCGTCACGGTGATGCGCAAAGTTGGCATGCACGCGCACCCAGCCGTCTGCGCAGCGGTAAAGGCCGGAAATGGGGTCCCATTGCGGCGGCACGCGGCCGTCGATGCTGAACCAGGCCGTGCAGTCGAGCGCGGCATGCAGCATGTCGACCGCGACCTGCTGGCGGGGCACGCCGCGCAGGTGGCCCAACTCGCAGGCGGCCAATGCGGCGGCAGCGATAGCGCTCTGCGCCGCCGTGCCGACAGCGAAGGACGAGGGCAGCACCGGGTCGGCGCCGCTCAGTTGCAAGAAGGCCAGCGCATCGAGGGGCAGGCCGGCCTGCTGCCAGAGCCCCCGCAACGCGCCGATGACCTTCATCTTCAGTGCAGCAGCTTCACACCCGTCTTGGCCTGCAGCGCCTCGAAGGTCACGCCGTCGGCCAGCTCGATCACCTTGAGCCCCTCGGGCGTCACGTCCATCACGGCCAGGTCGGTGATGATGCGGTCGACCACGCCCACGCCAGTCAGCGGCAAGGTGCATTGCTCCAAGATCTTGAGATCCTCGGTGCCGTCCTTCTTCTTCGCCACGTGTTCCATCAGCACGATCACGCGCTTGACGCCGGCCACCAGGTCCATGGCGCCGCCCATGCCCTTGACCATCTTGCCGGGGATCATCCAGTTGGCCAAGTCGCCCTTGGCGCTCACCTGCATGGCGCCGAGGATCGACAGGTTGATCTTGCCGCCGCGGATCATCGCGAAGCTTTCGTGGCTGCCGAAGATGGCAGAGCCGGGGATGGTGGTCACGGTCTGCTTGCCGGCGTTGATCAGGTCGGCGTCGACCTGGTCCTCGGTCGGGAAGGGGCCGATGCCGAGCATGCCGTTCTCGCTCTGCAGCCAGACTTCCTTGTCGCCGACGAAGTTGGCCACCAGCGTCGGGATGCCGATGCCGAGGTTGACGTAGAAGCCGTCTTCGAGTTCTTGCGCGGCGCGTGCCGCCATCTGGTCTTGGGTCCAGGGCATGTCAGGCTCCTTTCTTGTCGATGTTGTTCTTGACCGGCTCCGGCACTTCGCTGCCCGCCGCGGCCTGCGCGATGGCGGCCTGCGCCTCGACCTTGGCGGCAGCGACATCGACCGCGGCGCTCACCGTTCGCTTCTCGATGCGCTTTTCGGGCTTGCTGTTGAGCACGATGCGGTGCACGTAGATGCCCGGCAGGTGGATGTCGTCCGGGGCGAGCTCGCCGACTTCGACGATCTTCTCGACCTCGACGATGCAGACCTTGCCGGCCATCGCGGCGGCCGGGTTGAAGTTGCGCGCCGTGAGGCGGAAGCGCAGGTTGCCCGACTTGTCGGCCACGTCGGCCTTGACCAGCGCCACGTCGGGCACCAGCGAGCGTTCCATCACGTAGGTCTCCCCGTCGAACTCGCGCAGTTCCTTGCCCTCGGCCACCATCGTGCCGACGCCGGTCTTGGTGAAGAAGGCGGGGATGCCGGCGCCGCCGGCGCGCAGCTTCTCGGCCAGCGTGCCCTGCGGCGTGAATTCGAGCTCGAGTTCGCCGGCCAGGTACTGGCGCTCGAACTCCTTGTTCTCGCCCACGTAGCTCGCGATCATCTTCTTGATCTGGCGCGTGCCGAGCAGCTTGCCGAGGCCGAAGCCGTCGACGCCGGCGTTGTTGGAGATGCAGGTCAGGTTCTTAACGCCCGAGTCGTGCAGCGCGTCGATCAGCGCCTCGGGAATGCCGCAGAGGCCGAAGCCGCCGACCGCGAGTGTCTGGCCGTCGGCCACGACGCCCTTGAGCGCTGCGTCGGCGGAGGGATAGATCTTGTTGGCCATGGTTCCTCGTTCGGAAATGGTTGATGAAGCGACTGAGACGATACTACGTACAGGCATACGTAGTATTTCGTAATGGAGACACCCGACACCGTTCTGCACGCGATCGACTACCGGCTCGCCTTCGAGCAGGCGCCGGTGGGCATGGTGCTGTCGCGCCACCGCATCATCGTCGACTGCAATGCGCGCCTGTGCGAGATGTTCGGCACCACGCCTCATGACCTGATCGGCGAATCGTTTCGCGTGCTCTACCCGAGCGTCGCCGAATTCGAGCGCATCGGCAAGCGCATGGAGCCCATTCTCAACGCGAGCGGCCGCTATGCCGACAACCGCATGATGAGAAGGGTCGGCAGCCTGCATGGCGCCTTCGCGGGCGAGACCTTCTGGTGCCACGTGAGCGGCCGGGCGCTCAACCGCGCCACGCCGCACGAGGCCGGCATCTGGACCTTCGAGGACCTGGGCTCGCGACGCTCGGCGAAGGCCGAACTCACGCCGCGCGAACGCGAGGTGGCGGCCCAGGTGATGCAGGGCTCGACCTCCAAGGAGATCGGCAAGGCGCTCGGCATCAGCCACCGCACGGTCGAGATCCACCGCGCGCGGCTGATGCGCAAGTACGCGGCGGCGACCACGGCTGAACTGGTGCAGAAGCTCATCGCGGGCTAAGTGAGCTACGGCACGATCGGAAACCATGTCTTCGTCCCCGCTCCCGCCTAAGCCGCACCATCGTGCGCGCGGCTTCCAGAACAACTACATCGAGTTCCAGCCCAGGAGCCTCGCCGAGCTGCTGCGATGGCGCCGCGAGGCCGCGCGCGCCGGCCTGCCCCGCCCGCCGCGCACGCCCATTCCGCGGGTGGCGCCCGATCTGCCGTGGCTGCACGTCAATGCACAAGCGGGCGCACGGATGGCGCCGGCCCTTACCTGGATCGGCCATTCGACGGTGATGGCCCAGCTCGGCGGCCTCACGCTCTTGACCGACCCGATGTTCTCCGAGCGCGCCTCGCCCGTGCAGTTCGCGGGGCCGCGGCGCCATGTACCGCCAGGCATCGCGCTGCGCGCGCTGCCGCACGTGGACCTGGTGCTGGTCTCGCACAACCACTACGACCATCTCGACGCCGCATCGGTGACTACGCTGAGCCGGCAGCCCGGCGGCCCGCCGCTCTTCATCGTACCGCTGGGCCTCCAGGCATGGTTCAGGTCGCAGGGCATCCGGCATGCCGTGGAGCTGGATTGGTGGGACAGCCACCGCATCGCCACGCCTCGGGGCGAGGCCGAAGTCGTGCTGGTTCCGGCGCAGCACTGGTCCTCGCGCGGGCCGCGCGATGCACTGGCCACCCTGTGGGGCGGCTTTGCCGTTTTCGCGCCGGACTGCCATCTGCTCTTTGCCGGCGACACCGGCTACTCGCGCGATTTCAGCGACATCCGCCGCCGCTTCGAAAGCCGGCAGACGGCAGAACAAGGCGGCGGCTTCGACATCGCCCTGCTGCCCATCGGCGCCTACGCGCCGCGCTGGTTCATGAGCGCGCAGCATGTGAACGTGGAGGAGGCGCTGCAGATCCACGACGACCTCGGCGCCAAGCGCTCGCTCGGCGTGCACTGGGGTACCTTCGAGCTAACGGACGAGTCGCTGGACGAGCCACCGAGAAAGCTCGCCGAATTGCGCCAGGCGCGCGGGATGCCGGAGGACGAATTCTTCGTGATGGCGATCGGAGAGACGAGAAGGCTCGCACCTCGCGCCTTGGCAATGAAGGAGCTCTGAACGATGAAGAGGTCCTCGCGCGCCGCAGGCTGCATTCTTGTGGCCTTCGCTGGACTGGCCGGATGCACGCTGCACAACGCACCGCCGCGCGAGGCCCGTGCCGCGCCGCCGCCCACCGACTGCACGGCGCGCGTCGGCGCCGACCGCAATGCCGAGCTGCCCGGCTACCGCCTGCCGAACGCAAGCGGCGGCACGGTCTGCGTTCCCTTGCTGTTGACCGCCAACCGCCCGCCGGCGGACTACGCGGGCCGCGACTTCCACGTCAACGAATTCACCGACGCGAAGCTCAAGGCACGCTGGAGCGCCTGCAAGGCCGATGCCGCCTGCTTCCGCCGCATCGATGCGCAGATGCAGCGCTGGCTGCCACCCAACAAGGAGCGTGCGACGCGCTCGACCGGCGTGGTCGATCCCTCGGGCCGGATCGATCCCGACGGCGAGATCGACCTGCGGCAGATCCGGCGACCGGCCTTCTTCGCCAAGGCGCCCTACAACGAATCGATCGCCGAGGCCGAGTCACGCACCTACACCGTCGAATTCAGCGCACCGCGCGACAGTTTCGAGCGCCTCGTGCTCAAGATGCAGGACACCATCAAGCTGCGCGGCTGGTACCTCGAGGGCACGGGCGTGGACGACGGCAAGGGCGGCAAGCTGCGCGCACTCGTCATGATGGCCAGCGGCGGCGGTGGCCAGCTCACCGCGATCCAGCATCCGGATGAGAAGTCCTACCGCATCGATCCGGCCACCGGCAGGACCGTGGGCGTCGCCTTTCCCAACGCCACCACCGAGACCATGGGCCAGCGCTGGTGGCGGGAGAACCTGCATGCGCTGAACGCAGCCGGCTTCGACGTGCTGAGCTACGACCGCCGCGGCGAAGGCCTCTCGGGCGGCTTCAGCGACACCCACACGCTCGAACAAGGCGAGGACGTGTTCCGCGTGCTCGAGCAGCTGGAGAGCGGGCGCGGCATGCGCATGCTGACGCCCGCCGGCCAGCTGCTCGAAGGCGCCGAGGCCGGCGGCCGGCTGCTCGCGGGCATGAAGGCGAACCGAATCCCCATCATCCTCGGCGGCAACTCGCGCGGCTCGATGTCCACGGCCTGGGCCATGACGACGAACTTCGCCGAGTCCTGCAGCTACGACATGCCGAGCGTGCGCTGCGCGCCGCCGAAAGGCCTGAAGAACATCAAGGGCGCGATCCTGCTCGCCTCCTTCGCGAGCGGCGCGGGCTACGTGCCGGCATCGCCCGACCTGGCCGATCGCAACCTCTTCGCGGCCGGCATGGCGGCCGAGCACCACATCGTCTTCTATCCGAGCTCGGCCACGCTCGCGGGCATGGACCGCTGGCCCGCGGCCTTCTTCGGCAAGGGACTGTGGGATCGCGCCGAGAGCGTGGAAGGCACGATCGCCGCCTACGACCGCATCCGCGGGCCGAAGGAGATCGTGGTGGCCCGCGGGCCGCATTCGATCGAGACCTGGGCGCCGGCCGACCGGCGCCATCTGCGCGAGCGCATGGTGGCCTTCGCGAAACTCGTGATCACGGGCGGGACGCGCGTGCCGGATGCCAAGCCGTGGTCCGATCTCAAGTCGCTGGTCGCGACCACGCCCGATTCGTGGGAGCCTTCCTCGTTGCCGGCGCGCTAGCCACCTGCATCCTCGAAGCCCCGGAAGACCGAGAAATTCTCGACCGGCTCTCTCGGCATCCCCAGATCGTTCACCGCCGCATCGGCGTCGGCGTAGCCCAGCGACATGCCGCACACGACCGACTGCGTGGGCGGCAGGCGAAGGAACTCCACGATGAGCGGCTCGTAGCGCACGAACGAAACCTGCGGGCAAGTATCGAGGCCCCTGGCCTTGGCGGCGATCATCAGCGTCTGCAGGAACATGCCGCAATCCGCCCAGCTGTGCTTCGTCAGGCGGCTGTCGATGGTGAAGATGAGCCCGACCGGCGCATCGAAGAAGCAGAGGTTGCGCCCCGACTGCCGGTTGCGAGCCGCCGCATCGTTGCGATCGATCCCGAGCGCGGCGTAGTACCGGGCGCCGAAGTCGGCCTGCCGCGATGCGCAGGCGGCCGGCAGATCGTCCGGGAAGTGCCGCGAAGGCGGCAGCTCATTGCGCTCATGCGACAGCGACAGGGCCTCGCTCAACAGGCGCTTAGGCTCGCCTGCCAGGACGTGGACGGACCACGGTTGCGTGTTCGAGTTGCTCGGCGCGCAACGTGCGACATCGAGGATCTCCGCCACCGCGGACTTGGGGACCGGCGTCGGCCGAAAGGCGCGGACCGTCCGGCGCGACCGGATCACGGCCTCCACGACGCTGCGTACTGTGGACCCTTCCGCCACCACGGGACGATCTGCGTTCATCATGCCGCGATGTTGCCCCAGCGCGTGTTCGCCATCCAGTGAACATTGAGCAAGATCGTCATGCACGAAATGAAAGATCCCGAGTGCCCGCGAGGTCGACCAACTGCTCCCTGAGCCAAAGGTGCGCGGGATCGTGTTCGTCCCGCCGGTGCCATATGGCGCGCACGGTGGCATGCTGCGCCGCATAGGGCAAGGGCTTTGCCAACAGCTCGCGCCGCGCGAGAAAGGCCTGAGCGAGTGGCGCCGGCACGATGGAGATCATGTCGCTGCCCAGCAGAAGATCGGGCACGGCCAGCGAATGCGGCACCGTGATCCGGTAGTGGGGGCGCTTCCCGGCCGCCGCCAATGCATCCTCCAGCGCCGAACGATCGAACATCTCCGACTGGCGCGCCAATCCGCGCTCGACGATGTAGCCGCTGACCGCCCCCTCCTCCTGGCCGCCGAGCGACACCGTCAGCAGCGGGAACGCGGCCAGGTCCTCGATCCGCGGCTTGCGGCGCGCGAGCGGATGGCCTTTGCGGAACACGAGCACGTCCTGCTGGATCCAGAGCCGCGCGCTCTGGAACCGGCCCGGGACGTCGGCGAAGATGCCCAGCGCGATGTCGATGCGCCCGACGTCGATCTGCTCGGCCAGGTCGAGCCGCGTCGCCGGCCGCACGACGAGATCGGACGACGGCGCCGCATCGCCCATGCGGCGCGCCAGCTTCGTCAGCAGGACCGAGGTGATGTAGTCGTTGGCCGCCACCACGAACCTGCGCGTGGTGGTCGCCGGCTCGAAAGGCTGGACGCCCAGCGTGTCGTGGATGGCGCGCACGGCTTCGCGCAGCGGCGTCGCCATGGCGAGGGCACGTGCCGTGGGCTCCATGCCCTTGGCCGTGCGCACGAACAGTTCGTCCTGCAAGGCCTCGCGCAGGCGCGACAAGGCATGGCTGATCGCCGACTGGCTGAGGTGCAGCCGCTTGCCGGCGCGAAGAAGGTTCCGGTCCTCGAAGACTGCGTCGAACACGCGCAGGAGATTCAAGTCGATGCGCTTGGGACTCAGCGGTGCCTGGGTTCTTTTCATCTTGCACCTCGTGCATTTTCGTGTTGCAGATTCATCGCTTCCGATGTCGAAGCCGCGGTGGCAATGTGCAGCCTCGCATCACACGGAGCACCACGATGACCGATCTTTCCAGACGAAGTTTCGCCAAGTATGTGTCCTGCCTCGCGCCGGCTCTGGCCGGCCTTCCGACACTGACACGCGCACAAGCCGACGGCGGCGTCGGCCGCATCGTCGTCGGCTATCCGCCCGGCGGCACGCTGGACCAGACCGCGCGCCGCCTTGCGGAGGCATGGAAGACGCAGAACCGCGCCTACGTCGTCGACAACCGGCCGGGCGCCGCCGGAAGAATCGCGAACGGCCAGCTCAAGCGCGAGCGCGCCGACGGCAGCGTGGTCTTGTGCACTCACACCTCGGCGATGACGATCTACCCGCACGTGTACGCCAAGCTCTCCTACGACCCGGTCAAGGACCTGCGACCCGTCGCCTTGCTCGCGTCCGCGACCTGCGTGCTCGCGATCAGCAGCGCGCTGCCGTCCGAGATCAAGACGCTTGCCGACTATGTTCGCTGGCTGAAGGCCCACCACACCGGGCGGAGCTACGCATCGCCCGCCGCCGGATCGCTGGCGCAGTTCCTGGGCTATCGCTTCTCGCAGGCCGCAGGCGTGCCGCTGACGCATGTGGCCTATCGCGGCTCCGCGCCCGCCATGCAGGACCTGCTCGGCGGACAGGTTCCGGCCTACCTCGGTTTCGTCGGCGATTTCCTGCAGTACCTCGGCAGCGGCAAGGTCCGCCTTCTGGCCGTGACGGGCGAGCGGCGTTCGCGCTTTCTCAAGGACGTGCCCACCTTCGCCGAGCAGGGTTTCGGCACGGTGGCGGGCGTGGAAAGCTACGGCGTCTTCGCGCCGGCTTCGACACCCGAAGCGACGGTGGCGGGGCTGGCCGCGGCAACGCAGGCGGCATCCCGCGACAAGGCGCTGGCCGGTGGCCTGGAGCAGATCGGGCTCGAAGCGACCTACCTTGGCTCGGCCGAGTACGCGCAGCTCATCGCGGCCGAGCGGGAGCGATGGAAGCCCGTCGTCGAGGCCTCCGGTTTCAAGGCGGACGAGTGATGGCCATGACCGATCGAGAAGCACTCATCGCCGCGAGTCTGCCCTTCCTGGCGGAGATCCAGGACATGACCGCAGGCAGCGAGGTCGAGCATTGGCTGAACGCGAAGTACGGCCCCGGCAGCGCGCTCTATGACGAACTGGCCGCGCTGGTGAAGGCCGGCGTCCGCGACGGATGGGCGGCCAACGTCGAGATCCGGGGTCGGCGCTACCGTCGCAGCCGGATCTGCGAAGCGACGCCCGAGACGCTCGGCTTCAGCATCACCGCCGTGTACATGGACAGCACCGGCAACACCCAAGGCAATCCCGAAGGCAGCTTCCGCGGCGACTACCACGCGCATCCGTACGGGGAGTTCAACATGGTGATCCCGCTCGACGAAGGCGCGGCGCTGGCCGGGCCGAACGGCTGGTGCCACGGCGGGTGGACCGCCCCAGCCCCCGGGAGCCATCACTATCCGGAGGCCAAGGGCGGTGCCGTCATCGCGCTGTTCTACCTGCCGGCGGGACGGATCTCGTACAACATCCAGCCGCCCGCTGCCTGATCTTCAACCGGCCTTGCGAAAAGTCAGGTTGATGCGGCAGGCGCCCATGAACGGGTGCGCCTCTTCCTTCAGCGGCAGCACGCCGTGGTAGTTGAGCCGCGCCGGCCCGCCCCACACGACCACGTCGCCATGCGCGAGCGGCACGCGGCGCGCCTTGTCGGTGCGCTTCGCGCCGCCGAACAGGAAGACCGCCGGCATGCCCAGCGACACCGAAACGATGGGCCAGCGCATGTCGCGCTCGTTGCGGTCCTGGTGCAATGAAAGGCGCGTGCCCGCCTCGTAGCGGTTGACCAGGCAGGCGTCGGGCACGAAGCCCTCGAAGCCCGCTGCAGCAGCGGCCTCGGTGGCCAGCTGCGCAAAGGCCGCAGGCATGCGCGGCCAGGGCCGGCCGGTCTCGGGATCGATGGTGTCGTAGCGGTACCCGGTGCGGTCCGTGACCCAGCCCAGCGTGCCGCAGTTGCTCATCGCCACCGACATGCGAAAGCCGCCCGGCGTGACCATGTGCCGCAGCGGCGCCTGCGCCGTCACCTCGTGCACGCCGGCCAGCAGCGCGGCTTCACGCGGCGTCGCAAAGGCACGCAGCCACACCGCGCCCGGGCCCAGCGATTCGACGGCTGATTCGAACAGATCGGCTGTCATGCGGCGTCGTGAAAGATGATGCCCGCGGTATGCCGATGCCCCGAACGCACGCGGCTCACGCCATGACGCAGATTGACGCGGTAGACGCCGCGCGTGCCCTGCACCGGCCGGTGGTGCACCGCGATGACGGCCGCGTCGCCCTGGCGCAGCGGCAGCACCATCGGCCGCGACTGCATGCGCGGGCGCTGCTCGGTCATCACGAACTCGCCGCCTTCGAAATCGCGGCCCGGCTCGGACAGCAGGATCACGAGCTGCAGCGGAAACACGTGCTCGCCGTACAGGTCCTGGTGCAGGCAGTTGTAGTCGCCGGCGCCGTACTGCAGCAACAACGGCGTGGGTCGCGTCTGGCCCGCCGCATGGCAGCGCGCGATGAAGTCGGCATGCCGCGCCGGATAGCGCACCTCGATCCCCATCGCCTGGTTCCATCGGTTGGCGATCGGCGCGAGCTGCGCATAGACCTCTTCGCGCAAGCCCGCCAACCGCTCGGGCAAGGGATAGCCGAAGTACTTGTACTCGCCGCGCCCGAAGCCGTGCCTTTCCATCACCACGCGACTGCGGAACAGCGGATCGAGCGGATACAGCGCGGCGAGCGATTCGCACTCCCCGCGCGTCAGCAAGCGCTCGATCAAGGTACTCCCCTGCGCATCAAGGTCGAGCGCCGCCTGGCCCCAGTCGATCATGCGGCGCTCGCCTCCCGCTCGAGCAAGGCGCTCTTGCGCTCCACACCCCAGCGATAGCCCGACAGGCTGCCGTCGCTGCGCACCACGCGGTGGCAAGGGATCGCCACGGCAATCGCATTGGCGCCGCAGGCCTGGGCCACGGCACGCACCGACTTCGGGCTGCCGATGCGCCGGGCGATCTCGGCATAGCTCGCGGTCGTGCCCGGCGGGATCTCGCGCAGCGCCTGCCACACGCGCTGCTAGAAGGCGGTGCCGCGCACGTCCAGCGGCAGGTCCAGCCCGAGGCCCGGCGCTTCGACGAAGCCCACCACCTTGGCCACCAGTTGCTCGAAAGCGGCATCGCCGCCGATCAGCCGGGCCTGCGGAAACCGGTCCTGCAGATCACGGGCCAAGGCATCGGGATCGTCACCCAGCGCGATCGCGCAGACGCCGCGCTCACTTTGCGCGACCAGGATCGCGCCGAGCGCGCATTCGCCGATCGCGAAGCGGATCTCGGTGTTGGCGCCGCCGGCGCGCCATTCGGTCGGCGTCATGCCGAGCATGTCCTTCGAGTCAGCGTAGAAGCGGCCGTTGGAGTTGTAGCCGGCGTCGTAGATCGCGTCCGTCACTGTATCGCTGCGCGCGAGTTCCTGGCGCACGCGTTTCGCGCGGTGCGCGCCCGCGTAGGCCTTGGGCGTGAGGCCCGTGACCTCCTTGAAGATGCGATGCAGGTGATAGCTGCTGAGTCCGGCGCGCTCGGCGAGCTGGTCCAGCGTGGGCGTCTCTTCGGCGCGCTCGATGAAGCGGCACAGCTCGGCCACCTGCGCCGCATGCTGCTCGGCCCGCGCGGGCTGGTCCGGCTTGCAGCGCCTGCAGGGCCGAAAGCCCGCGCGCTCCGCATCGGCGGCCGTGGCGTGGAAGTCCACGTTCTCGGGCCGGGCTGCGCGCGCGCCGCAGGAAGGCCGGCAGTACACGCCGGTGGTGCGCACCGAGTAGAAGAAGGTGCCGTCGGCCGCCTGATCGCGCGCGGCCACCGCCGCCCAGCGCGGATCGCTCACGGTCGCGAGGGCGCGGATTTCGTTGGGGTTGCTCATGTTCATGTGAATCCTCTAGCAGTGTCGTTGATCGATGCATCCACTCTAGGGATCAGGGGTTGCATGCGCACTCCGGCTCTTGCTTTCGAATTCGGACATTTCCGGCCTTGGCCTACGGGCCAGGGCGCCGGGCCTCGTTACCATTTCGGCCAATGATCGATCGCCGCTCACTCCTCACCGCCGGCGGCGCCTCCATGGCGCTCGCCGCTCTCGGATTCCCTCCAGATGCCCTCGCCGCCGGCGGAATCAAGCTCGCACAACCTCGGCCCTTCTCTTTCGAACGTCTTGTTACCTTCGCGAAGTCGCAGGCCGCCAAGCCCTATGTGGCCGACAACACGCTGCCGGCCGACGTGCTGCAGCGCATCGACTACGACGCGCACGGCAAGATCAAATACAACCCCGACAACGCGCTGTTCCGCGACGGTCCGGGCCAGTTCCCGGTCACCTTCTTCCACCTCGGCCGCTACTTCCAGACGCCGGTCCACATGTACGTGACCGAGGCCGCGAGCGGCGACGGTTTCGCGCGCGAGATCCTCTACGACAGCGCCTATTTCTCGATGCCGGACGACAGCCCCGCGCGCAAGCTGCCCGACGGCGCCGGCTTCGCAGGTTTCCGGCTCCAGGAGAGCCGCCTGGGCGACCAGAAGAAGCTGTCCTGGCAGACCAACGACTGGGTCGCCTTCCTCGGCGCCTCGTACTTCCGCGCCATCGGCGAGCTCTACCAATACGGCCTGTCGGCGCGCGGCATCGCGCTCGATGCGGCCATGCCCGACCGGCCCGAGGAGTTCCCGACCTTCACGCGCTTCTACTTCGAACCACCGGCGGCGCCGGATGCGAACACGATGACCGTCTATGCGCTGCTCGAAGGACCGAGCATCACCGGCGCCTACAAGTTCGTCATGCAGCGCGGCAAGGCGGTGCTGATGGACATCGAGTCGCGCCTCTTCCTGCGCCGCGACATCGGCCGCCTCGGGCTGGTGCCGCTGACCTCGATGTACTGGTACTCGGAAAGCAGGCCCACCGGCATCGACTGGCGGCCCGAGGTGCACGACTCCGACGGCCTCGCGATCTGGAACGGCGCCGGCGAGCGCATCTGGCGCCCGTTGAACAACCCCACGCAGACCCGCGCCTCGTCCTTCAGCGACACGCGCCCGCGCGGCTTCGGCCTATTGCAGCGCGACCGCGCCTTCGACCACTACCAGGACGGTGTGTTCTACGAGAAGCGCCCCAGCCTCTGGGTCGAGCCGCTGGGCGACTGGGGCGAAGGCTCGGTGCAGCTGGTCGAGATACCGACCGACGACGAGATCCACGACAACATCCTCGCCTGCTGGGTGCCCAAGGCGCCGGCCGCCGCGGGCTCCAGCTACAACCTCAAGTACCGGCTGCACTGGACCGACCAGGAGCCCTTTCCCTCGCCGCTCGCGCGCTGCGTGGCGACGCGGCTCGGGCGCGGCGGGCAGCCGGGCACGCAGCGGCCGCAGGGCGTGCGCAAGTTCATGGTCGAGTTCATCGGCAAGCCGCTGGAAGCCATCCCCTTCGGCGTCAAGCCCGAGCTCGTGCTCACGGCCTCGCGCGGCAAGTTCTCCTATATCTTCTCGGAAGCGGTGCCCAACGGCGTGCCGGGCCACTGGCGCGCGCAGTTCGACTTCACGGCCGAAGGAAGCGAGCCAGTCGACATGCGCCTGTACCTGAAGACCGGCGACCAGACGCTGACCGAGACCTGGCTCTACCAGTACCAGCCGGGCTGATACCCACGACCAACTTGGACGCTTCGTCCAATGTTGGATACATTCGGCCGATGAAGAAAAAGCCGAACAAGCTGCTGCTGCGCGAGCTGCGAACTATCGCCCAAGGCCTCGGCAAGACCTTCGCCCCGTTCTGCGAAGTGGTGGTGCACGACCTCAGCGATCCGAAGAACGCGATCTTCGCGATCGAGAACAACCTGAGCGGGCGGCGCGTCGGCCAGCCGGTGACGGAGCTGGGCCTGGCGCGCATCGGCGACCCGGACTACCCGGCGGTCATCACCAACTACGCCAACCAGTTCGCCGACGGCCGCAAGGTCAAGAGCACCTCGATCGGCATCAAGGACGACAGCGGCGAGTACGTGGCTGCGCTGTGCCTGAACGTGGACCTCACGCTGTTCCAGGGCTTCCAGGCCGCGCTGGCGCAGTTCACCCGCATCGAATCGAGCGAGGTCAGCGAGACGCTGGACGCGCGGCATGCCGACCGCATCTGCGAGCGGGTCGACGAGTTCGCAGCGGGGCGCGCGACCACGGCGCGGTCGCTCAAGCCGGCGGACCGCAGGCAGCTGGTCCAGGAACTGAAGAAGGCCGGCTTCCTCGACATCCGCCGCGGCATGGAGATCGCCGCCGCGCACATGGGCGTGTCGCGCGCGACGGTGTACAGCGACGCGAAGTAGGGGCCTGTTACAGGCCTGGCCTGTCACGGCGCCGTCACCCCGCGCCGGCATGGTGCAGGGCTTTATCTCAAGCTATCCCGGACCATGATGCGCATCGCCTCCCTCACCTTCACCGCCCTCGCCGCTGCCCTGGCCTGCGGCAGCGCCGCGGCGCAAACCGCCTACCCCGCCACGCTCGCCGGCCATGCGCTGCTGCCGGCGCAAAGCTTCATCGCCGCACCGAAGGAGGCGCCGGCCGACCTGCAGGCGAGCGGCAAGTTCACCAGCGGCAAGCGCGTCGAGGCGATGGGCAGCATCGAAGGCCTCTCGGCCGGGCGCGGCACGGGCGTTTCGCTGCCCTTCAAGGGACAGCCGGTGCAGGGCCACTCGGGCATCAAGAAGATGGACGGCGGCAGCTTCTGGATCCTCACCGACAACGGCGCCGGCGCCAAGGCCAATTCGCCCGACTTCATGCTCTACCTCAACCACTACAAGGTGGACTTCAAGAGCGGCAGGTTCGAGCGCACGGACACCGTGTTCCTGCATGACCCGGACAAGAAGGTGCCCTTCCGCATCGTCCACGAGGGCACCAAGCAGCGCTATCTGACCGGCTCCGATTTCGATCCCGAGAGCTTCCAGTTCGCAGGCGGCGCGCTGTGGATCGGCGACGAGTTCGGCCCCTACCTGATCAAGGCCGACCTGAAGGGCAAGGTGCTGGCGGTATTCGAGACCCAGGTCGACGGCAAGACGGTGCGCTCGCCCGACCATGCTGCCGTGACCACGCCGGGCGTGCCCGGCGGCACGGTGGATTTCCAGATCCGGCGCTCCAAAGGCTTCGAAGGCATGGCCGCATCGAAGGACGGCAGCAAGCTCTACGCCCTGCTCGAAGGCCCGGTATGGAATGTCGAGGCCAAGGACTACGAGCGTGTCGACGGCAAGGAGGCGCTGCGCGTGCTCGAGTTCGACGTCGCGAGCGAGAAGTGGACCGGCCGTCACTGGAAGTACCCGCTGGAAGCCAACGGCCACGCGATCGGCGACTTCAACATGATCGATGCGGCCACCGGCCTCGTCATCGAGCGCGACAACGGCGAAGGCACGGCCGACAAGGCCTGCCCGGAAGGCCAGAAGCGCGCCGACTGCTTCCACGACCTCGCGAAGTTCAAGCGCGTCTACAAGATCGAGATGAGCGACGCCAACGTCGGCCAGGCGGTGCGCAAGATCGGCTACATCGACCTGCTTGCGATCGCCGATCCGAACAAGCTGGCACGCAAGCCACTCAACGACGGCGTGCTCAAGTTCCCCTTCTTCACGATCGAGAACGTCGAGGTGGTCGACGCCACGCACATCGTGGTGGGCAACGACAACAACCTGCCCTTCTCCAGCAGCCGCGAGCCGAACAAGGCGGATGACAACGAGCTGGTGCTGCTGGAAGCGGGCGAGCTGCTGCGGGCCAAGTAGCCGGGACGCTTTTCACGCCGCGGGCGTTCAACCCTCGGCCTGCTGCGTCAGCTCGCCGCTCTGCTGCTGCTCGATGCTGCGGCTCAGAAAGCGCCAGAGCCGTTCGTCCTCGCTGAACGCGACATTGAAGCGCAGCCAGCCGGTCGGATGCGGATTGACCAGGAACAGCTGGCCCGGGCCGAGCATGATGCCCTCGGCGGCCGCACGCGTGGAGAGTTCGGCGCTGTCGGTGATGTCGGGGTGCCGGGCCCACAGGTACATCCCCGCCGATGCCTCGTGAAACAGCTCGAAGCCGAGCGCGTCCAGCCTGCGCGCCACGCCGGCCTGGGCCTGGGCCAGCCGATCGCGCAGCGACTTGAGGTGCTTGCGCCAGCGGCCGTCGGTCACCGCGCCGAAGGCCAGCCGCTCCGTGATGTCCGAGGAGGTCAGGCCGGAGACCATCTTGAGCTGGGCCAGGTCTTCGAGCAGCTCGGGCCTGGCGACGACGTAGCCGACGCGGATGTTCGGCGAGATGGTTTTCGAGAAGCTGCTCACGTAGACGACCTGGCGCAGCTGGCCCAGGCTGGCGAGCGACGGGCGCATCGAGGCGTCCATGTCGGCGTAGATGTCGTTCTCAACCAGCACGCAATCGTGCGCCTGGGCGAGCTGCAGCAGCCGCACGAGCTGCGGCAGCGAAGCCATCGAACAGGTCGGGCTTTGCAGCCGCGGCTGCGTGAAGAAAGCCTTGGGCCGGTGGGCAATCAGCAGCGCCTCCAGCGCCGGGAGGTCGTAGCCGGTCGGCGTGCGCGGCACGCCGATGAGCTGGACGCCCAGGAAGCGCAACATGAACATCAGGTTGGGATAGCCGGGGTCGTCCACCAGCACCGCTTCGCCCGCCTTCAGCAGGCGCCGGGCCACCAGGTCCAGCGCCTGGCTGGAGCCCTGGGTCAGCAGCACCTGCGCGGCGTCGACCGCGATCTGGCGCTCGGAGAGCGATTCGGCCACCGCCATGCGCAGCGCCATGTGCCCGAAGGGCAGGCCGTAGCCACCGATGTCGGTGCCGCCGGCGGACAGGTGGCGCAGGCTGCGGCGCACGCCATCCTCGAACAGCCAGTCGTGCGGCAGCCAGCCGCAGCCCGGCTTGAGCTGCAGATTGCGGTTCTCGAAGATCTGCTGCAGGTACCACCGGGCGTCGAAGCGCGGGTCGGCGCGCGGCGCATTGGCCGCACCGGCAGCGCCCTCCTCGCTGCGTCGCTTGACGAAGAAACCCGCGTTGGCGCGCGACACCAGCAGGCCCTGCGCCACCAGCCGATCGTAGGCCTCGACCACGGTGAAGACGCTGACGCCGTGGGCCGCAGCAAAGGCCCGGATCGACGGCAGCTTGCTGTCGGCCTTGAGCTTCTGGGTGCCGATCAGGCCGCGCAGCCCCTCCACGATCTGGCTGACCAGAGGTGTGGGAAGTTCGGGGCGAAGAATGAGCATCGGATGTGCCTCGGCAGACCGATCTGCACCATATGGAGGAAAGTATGTACAGGATACAAGACCAGTACAGTCTGCCGGACGGGCGCTCCGGCTGTACATGGCCGCGCCAGTCTGCGAAACCTAAAGTGCCGCCATTCCCATTCAGGCACAGGTTCTATCCATGCAGCGCGAACCCCATCTCAGCAACGCCGCCCTCATGGCACGCCGCACCGCGGCCGTCGCCCGCGGTGTCGGCCAGGCCCATGACATATTCGTCAGCCGCGGCAGCAACGCCGAGATCTGGGACGTGGAGGGTCGCCGCTATATCGATTTCGCCGGCGGCATCGCCGTGCTCAACACCGGGCACTGCCACCCCGAGATCAGTGCGGCCGTCAAGGCGCAGCTCGATCTCTATTCGCACACCTGCTTCCAGGTGCTGGCCTACGAGCCCTACGTGGAGCTGGCCGAACGCCTGAACACGCTGGCACCCGGCGACTTCGCGAAGAAATCGATCTTCCTGAGCACCGGCGCCGAGGCGGTGGAGAACGCGGTCAAGATCGCGCGCTCGTTCACCCGGCGGCCCGGCGTCATCGCCTTCACCGGCGGCTACCACGGGCGCACGATGATGACGCTCGGCCTGACCGGCAAGGTGGCGCCCTACAAGCTCGGCTTCGGGCCGTTCCCGGGCGAGGTGTTCCATGCCCTGTATCCCAACGCGCTGCACGGCGTGAGCGTCGACGATGCTCTGCACTCGGTCGAACTGCTGTTCAAGAACGACATCGAGCCCGAGCGCGTGGCGGCCTTCATCCTCGAGCCGGTGCAGGGCGAAGGCGGCTTCTATGTGGCGCCCAACGACTTCGTCGAAGGCCTGCGCGCGCTGGCCGACCGCCACGGCATCCTGCTCATCGCGGACGAGGTGCAGACCGGCGCCGGCCGCACCGGCACCTGGTTCGCCAGCGAGCAGTGGCCGGTGGCGCCCGACCTGATCACCACCGCCAAGTCGATGGCGGGCGGCTTCCCGATCTCCGGCGTGGTGGGCCGCGCCGAGGTCATGGACGCGCCCGCGCCCGGCGGCCTGGGCGGCACCTACGCCGGCAGCCCGATCGGCTGCGCCGCGGCGCTCGCGGTGCTCAAGGTGTTCGACGACGAGCAGCTGCTGGCGCGCAGCAAGGCCCTGGGCGAGCGCCTGAAGACCGGCCTGCGCCACATCGCGGCCGAGGTGCCGGCGATCGGCGACGTGCGCGGGCTCGGCGCGATGGTGGCCATCGAGCTGTTCGAGGAGGGCGACACCGCCCGCCCCGACGCCGATCTCACCCGCAAGGTGGTCGCGGAGGCGGCCCGGCGCGGGCTGATCCTGCTGTCCTGCGGCAGCTACGGCAACGTGATTCGCGTGCTGGTGCCGCTGACGGCATCCGACTTGCTAGTGGACGAAGGTCTGGCGATTCTGGCGGACAGCTTCGCCGCGCTGCGCTGATCGGTCCATACTTGAACACCTCCATGACCCAAGAACCTCTGGTGCGCTTCCAGCGCGTCCAGAAAACCTACGACGGCGAGCACCTGGTGGTGCGCCAGCTCGACCTGGACATCCACCGGGGCGAGTTCCTGAGCCTGCTCGGGCCTTCGGGCTCGGGCAAGACCACCACGCTGATGATGCTGGCCGGCTTCGAGTCGCCGACCTCCGGCGACATCCTGCTCGACGGCCAGCAGATCAACGGCACGCCGCCGCACAAGCGGCACTTCGGCATGGTGTTCCAGAACTACGCCTTGTTCCCGCATCTCAGCGTGGGCCAGAACGTGGCCTACCCGCTCACGGTGCGCAAGGTGCCGAAGGACGAGCAGCAGCGCCGCGTGCAGCGCGCGCTCGAGATGGTGCAGCTGCGCGGCATGAACGACCGGCTGCCGGGCCAGCTTTCCGGCGGCCAGCAGCAGCGCGTGGCGCTGGCGCGCGCCCTGGTGTTCGAGCCGCAGCTGGTGCTGATGGACGAGCCGCTCGGCGCGCTCGACAAGCAGCTGCGCGAACACATGCAGATCGAGCTGAAGGAACTGCATCGCCAGCTCGGCGTGACCTTCGTCTACGTGACGCACGACCAGGGCGAAGCCCTCACCATGAGCGACCGCGTCGCGGTCTTCAACGAAGGCGTGATCCAGCAGCTCGACTCGGTGGAGCAGCTCTACGAGGCGCCCGCCAACCGCTTCGTGGCCGGTTTCGTCGGCGACAACACGGTGCTCAAGGGCGTGCTGCAGAGCGCGGGCACCTGCGCCGAAATGGCGCTGCCCGACGGCCGCGTGCTGAGCGGCCTGAACGTGAGCGGCGCGGCGGCAGGTGCCAAGGTCGAGGCCTGCATCCGCCCCGAGCGCGTGGTGCTGCAGCGGCAGAGCGAGGCATCGGGCCCCGAAGTGCTCGCGGCCGAGGTGGCACGCGTCATCTACTTCGGCGACCACCTGCGGCTGCTGTGCAGCATCGGCGGCGGCCAGGCGGACGCCACGGTCAAGCTGCCGCTCAGCGGCCTGCAGGGCGCCGCACCGCCGCAAAGCGGCGAGCGGGTCTCGCTCAGATTCCCGGTCGACCATGTGCGCATCTATGCGGCTTGAGCGACGTCGCATCCCATTTCTCGTCACCGCCAACCCACAAGGAATCTTTCCATGAAAAAGAGCCGCCTCGCCCTCGTCGTCGCTGCCGCGCTCGCGCTGCCGGCATTCGCGCAGCAGCAGATCACCGTCGTCAACTTCGGCGGCGCCAACGCCAATGCCCAGAAGAAGGCCTACTACGAGCCCTTCGAGAAAACCGGCATCAAGGTCATCCCGGTCGAATACAACGGCGAGCAGGCCAAGATCAAGGCCATGGTCGAGACCAAGAAGGTCACCTGGGACGTGGTCGAGGTCGAGTCGCCCGACGCCGCGCGCGGATGCGACGAAGGCCTGTTCGAGAAGCTCGACTACTCGAAGATCGGCAACAAGGCGGACTTCCTGCCGGCCGCCGTCACCGAATGCGGCGTCGGCGTGTTCGTGTGGTCCACCGTCATGGCCTACAACGGCGAGAAGCTCAAGACCGCCCCCACCTCCTGGGCCGATTTCTGGGACGTGAAGAAGATCCCGGGCAAGCGCGGCATGCGCAAGGGCGCGCGCTACAACCTCGAATTCGCGCTGATGGCCGACGGCGTGAAGCCGGCCGACGTCTACAAGGTGCTGGCCACCAAGGAAGGCGCCGACCGCGCCTTCAAGAAGCTCACCGAGCTCAAGCCGAACATCCAGTGGTGGGAAGCCGGTGCGCAACCGCCGCAGTTCCTGGTGGCCGGCGACGTGGTGCTGACCACGGTCTTCAACGGCCGCATCGACGCCGCCAACCGCGAAGGCCGCAACCTGAAGATCTTCTGGCCGGGCGGCATCTACGACCTCGACTACTGGGTCATTCCGAAGGGCGCGCCCAACAAGGAGGCCTCGCTCAAGTTCATCCAGTTCGCCATGCAGCCGGCAGCGCAGGCGGTCTATGCGCAGAACATCGCCTACGGCCCGACCAACACCAAGGCCCTGGCTTCGCTCGACAAGAAGGTGCTGGACGACCTGCCGACCTCGGCCGCCAATGCCAAGGAAGCCATCCAGTTCAGCGTCGCCTTCTGGGCCGACCAGGGCGAGGCGCTCGAGAAGCGCTTCGCCTCGTGGGCCACGCAGTAAGCGGCCATGCACGCTGCAACGCTCGCCTCTCCCCTCCCGGCGGAGACCCCGCCGGGTGAGCTTCGGCGCGCGCTGGCGCGCGCCGAAGCGCGCCGCAAGTGGCGCGCGTTCGCACTCACGCTGCCGCTGCTGCTGTTCCTTCTGCTCACGCTGCTGGTGCCGATCGTGGCGCTGCTGCAGCGCGCGGTCGAGAATCCGGAGGTGGCCAACGCGTTGCCCCGCACGGTGCGCGCGCTCGACGGCTGGAATCGCCAGGAAGCGCCCGCGCCGCAGGCCTACGCCGCGATCGCGGCCGACCTCGGCCAATTGCCCGACAGCGCCGATGCGGGCGCGCTGGCGCGCCGGCTCAATACCGAAATCGCCGGCGCCCGCTCGCTCGTGATGAGCACCTACCGCGCGCTGCCGATCGCCGGCACGCCGGAGGAAATCAAGGCGCGCCTGCTGGAGATCGACGCGCGCTGGGGCGAGGTGCCCTATTGGCAGGCGATCGCCAAGAACGGCTCGCGCTGGACGCCCGACTACCTGCTGGCCGCGGTCGACCTGCGGCGTGACGCCGCCGGCAGCGTCGAGCGCATGCCGCCGGACCAGCGCGCCTTCGGCGGCATCCTGCTGCGCACCTTCGAGATCAGCGCCGTGGTCACCTTCTTCTGCCTGCTGCTGGCCTACCCGCTCGCGTGGTGGTTGTCGACGCTGCCGGCGCGCAAGGCCAACGTGCTGATGATCCTGGTGCTGGTGCCCTTCTGGACCTCCATCCTGGTGCGCGTGGCGGCCTGGATCGTGCTGCTGCAGTCCGAAGGGCTGGTCAACCGCGGCCTCATGGGCATCGGGCTGATCGACCACCCGCTGGCGCTGCTGTTCAATCGCACCGGCGTGATCATCTCGATGGTCCATATCCTGCTGCCCTTCATGATCCTGCCGCTGTACAGCGTCATGAAAAGCGTGCCGCCGACCTACCTGCGCGCAGCCGTCTCGCTCGGCAGCCCGCCGCTGGCGGCCTTCTTCCGCGTCTACGTGCCTCAGACCTACCCGGGCATCGGCGCCGGCGCGCTGCTGGTGTTCATCCTCGCGATCGGCTACTACGTGACGCCGGCGCTCCTGGGCGGGGCCGACGACCAGATGCTGAGCTACTACGTCGCGCGCTACACCAACGTCGAGATCAACTGGGGCATGGCCTGCGCGCTCGGTGCGCTGCTGCTGGCCGCCACGCTGGTGCTCTACGCCGTGTACCGCCGCGTCGGCAAGGCCGACCTGAGCCTGGGCTGAGCGCACGAAAGACGCAAGCATGCCGAAGCTTCTTCCCAAATTTCCCGCCTACGCCACCTTCGCCGACAAGCTAGGCTGGTGGGCGGTGCGTGCAGCCTGCGTGGCGGTGCTGGCCTTCCTGCTGGCGCCGATCCTGGTCGTGATCCCGCTGTCCTTTTCCGACAGCTCCTTCCTGGCCTACCCGATCCCCGGCTGGTCGCTCAGGTGGTACCGCAACCTGTTCGAGTCGCCGGAATGGGCCCGCGCAGCGCGCAACAGCTTCATCGTCGCGCCCGCCGCCACGGTGCTCGCCACCGTGCTGGGCACGCTGGCCGCGGTGGGCCTCTCGCGCACGGACTTCGCGTTCAAGGGCCTGCTCATGAGCGTGCTGATCTCGCCGATGGTGGTGCCGATCGTGGTGGTGGGCGTGGCGACGTACCTCTACTTCGCGCCCATCGGCCTGGCCGACAGCTACCTCGGGCTGATCGTGGTGCATGCCGCGCTGGGCGCGCCCTTCGTGCTGACCACCGTGCTCGCGACGCTGGCCGGCTTCAACCACAACCTGGTGCGCGCCTCGCTGAGCCTGGGCGAAACGCCTTTCAACACCTTCATGCGCATCACGCTGCCGGTGATCGCGCCGGGCGTGATCTCGGGCGCGCTGTTCGCCTTTGCCACCTCCTTCGACGAGGTGGTGGTCACGCTGTTCCTGGCCGGGCCCGACCAAGTCACGCTGCCGCGCCAGATGTTCACCGGCATCCGCGAGAACATCTCGCCCACCATCGCCGCCGTCGCGACGCTGCTGATCGTGTTCACGACCAGCCTGTTGCTGGCGCTCGAATGGCTGCGCGGCCGGCGCCGCTGAAACACATGGGCGCCAGCCGCTTCGACGTGAACGATCCGGCCATCGGCCTGAAGTAGCCGCGGCAGAGCTCAACGCTTCGTGACCGAGATGAGCTCGATCTCGAAGTTGAGCGTCGCATTGGGCGGAATCACGCCGCCCGCACCGCGGGTGCCGTAGGCGATGGCCGGCGGGCAGGTCAGCTTGGCCTTGCCGCCCGGCTTCATCTTCTGCACGCCTTCGGTCCAGCACGGGATCACGCCGTTCAACGGGAACTCGGTCGGCTCGTTGCGCTTGTAGGAGCTGTCGAACTCCTTGCCGTTGTCGGGGAAGGTGCCGCGGTAGTGCACCTTGACCACATCGGTGGCGGCGGGCGAGGCGCCGCTGCCCTCCTTGAGCGACTGGTAAATCAGGCCGCTGGGCAGGGTGACCGCTGCGCTCTGCGCCAGGGCAGCGGGCACGACGCACAACGAGACGAAAGCTGCGGCGGTAATACGAAAGAGGGAAGGCACGAAGAGATCTCCTTGAATGTCTGAAAACGGTCCATTATTGCGGGCGCGCCGCCATGGCATCGCTCTTGCTGCGAGGCCCTGTCCATTCAGCAACAAGGAATCCACCATGTCCTCGGGCTTGAAAAAAGTGCTGGGCCCCTTCCAGTTGTGGGGCATCGCCGTCGGGCTCGTGATCTCGGGCGAGTATTTCGGCTGGAGCTACGGCTGGAACACCGCCGGCACGCTCGGCTTCCTGGTCGCCACCGTGCTGGTCGCGACGATGTACACCACCTTCATCTTCAGCTTCACCGAGCTCTCCACCGCCATTCCGCATGCGGGCGGACCCTTCGCCTATGCGCGACGCGCCTTCGGGCCCAACGGCGGCTTCGTCGCCGGCTTCGCGACGCTGGTGGAGTTCGTGTTCGCGCCGCCGGCCATCGCGCTGGCCATCGGCGCCTACCTCAACGTGCAGTTCCCGGGCATCAACCCCAAGTGGTTCGCGCTCGGCGCCTACGTGATCTTCATCGGCCTCAACTGGATCGGCATCGGCATTGCCGCGGCCTTCGAGCTCTTCGTCACGGTGCTCGCGATCTTCGAGCTGCTGGTGTTCATGGGCGTGGTCGCGCCCGGCTGGTCGCTGGCGAACTTCGCCGCCAACGGATGGGCGGGCAGTTCGGCCTTCAGCAGCGCGGCGATCCCGGGCATCTTCGCCTCGATCCCGTTCGCGATCTGGTTCTTCCTGGCGATCGAAGGCGCAGCGATGGCGGCCGAGGAAGCGCGCGATCCGCACCGCACCATTCCGCTCGCCTACACCTGCGGCATCCTCACGCTGGTGGTGCTGGCCTTCGGCGTGATGATCTTCGCCGGCGGCGTAGGCGACTGGCGCAAGCTCGCCAACATCAACGACCCGCTGCCGCAGGCGATGAAGGTGGTGGTCGGCGAGAACAGCGGCTGGCTGCACATGCTGGTGTGGATCGGCCTGTTCGGCCTGATCGCCTCCTTCCACGGGATCATCATGGGCTACTCGCGCCAGATCTTCGCGCTCGCGCGCGCCGGCTACCTGCCCGCCACCTTCGCGGCGCTGAGCCCCCGCTTCAACACGCCGCACCGCGCGCTGGTGGCGGGCGGCGTGATCGGCGTGGCCGCGATCTTCAGCGACGAGTGGGTGCAGTTCGGCGGCCAGACGCTCACAGCCAACATCGTCACGATGGCGGTGCTTGGCGCGATCGTGATGTACCTGATCTCGATGGCGGCGCTCTTCAAGCTCAGGCGCACCGAACCCGGCCTCGAGCGCACCTACCGCGCGCCCTTCTACCCGGTGTTTCCGGCCATCGCCCTGGGGCTGGGAGTGGTTTGCCTCGGCGCGATGATCTGGTTCAATGGCATGCTGACGCTGCTGTTCCTGGTGTTGATGGCGCTGGCCTACGGCTACTTCCGCCTCACTGCCGAGCAACGCAAGGCGGCAGCGCCCGACGAGATGCTGTCCACGACCGCCTGAACTGTCCATGCGCTACCGCACCACGATCGACTCGCAGGCCTTCTCCTTCGAAGACTTGAAGCAGGTCCTTGCCGTCGCGAGCCCGGCGCGCTCAGGCGACTACCTCGCCGGCGTGGGCGCGGCCACCGCACAGCAGCGCATGGGGGCGCGCCATGTGCTGGCAGAGACGCCGCTCAAGCAGTTCCTCACCGAAGCGCTGATCCCTTACGAAGAGGACAACATCACGCGGCTCATCATCGATGGCCATGATGCAGAGGCCTTCGCGCCGGTCGCGCATCTCACGGTCGGCGACTTCCGCAACTGGCTGCTGTCGGAACAGGCCGATACGAAGGCGCTGACGGCGCTCGCTCCCGGCCTCACGCCCGAAATGGCGGCCGCGGTGTCCAAGCTCATGCGCAACCAGGACCTGGTCGCGGTCGCGCGCAAGTGCAGCGTGGTCACGCGCTTTCGCGACACCATCGGCCTGCCCGGCCATCTCTCGGTGCGGCTGCAGCCCAACCATCCGACCGACGACCTGCGCGGCATCGCGGCCTCCACGCTCGACGGCCTGCTCATGGGCGCCGGCGATGCGGTGATCGGCATCAACCCGGTCTCCGACAGCCTGCAGGTGCTGGGCGACCTGCTGCGCATGCAGGACGAAGTGATCCAGCGCTTCGAGATCCCGACCCAGAGCTGCGTGCTGACCCACGTGACGAACACGCTGAAGCTGGCGGAGGCCGGCGCGCCCGTCGACCTGGTGTTCCAGTCGATCGGCGGCACCGAGAAGACCAACCGCTCCTTCGGCATCACGCCCGAGCTGCTCGACGAGGCGCACGCGGCGGCGCAGGCGCAGAAGCGCGGCACGGTGGGCCAGAACCTGATGTACTTCGAAACCGGCCAGGGCAGCGCGCTCTCGGCCAACGCCAACTTCGGCGTCGACCAGCAGACCTGCGAGGCGCGTGCCTACGCGCTCGCGCGGCGCTACCAGCCGCTCCTCATCAACACGGTGGTCGGCTTCATCGGGCCCGAGTACCTCTACGACGGCAAGCAGATCATCCGCGCCGGGCTGGAAGACCACTTCTGCGGCAAGCTGCTGGGCCTGCCGCTGGGCTGCGACGTCTGCTACACCAACCATGCCGAGGCCGACCAGGACGACATGGACACGCTCTTGGTGCTGCTCGGCGCCGCCGGCATCAACTTCATCATGGGCGTGCCGGGCGCGGACGACGTGATGCTCAACTACCAGAGCACCTCCTTCCACGACGCGCTGTTCCTGCGCGAGACGATGGGCCTGAAGCGCGCGCCCGAGTTCGAAGCCTGGCTGCAACGCATGCAGATCACCGACGGCGCGGGCCGGCTGCAGCCGCCCACCTCCAACCGCCTGCTCGCCGACATGAGCGGGCTCCGGGCCTTGGCATGAGCAAGGACATCGTCACGTCGAGCCCCTGGCGCGGCTGGCGCCAGGCCACGCCGGCCCGCGTCGCGCTGGGCCGGGCCGGCGCTGGCATGCCGACCGACGAGGTGCTTCGCTTCGGCTGGGCGCATGCGATGGCGCGCGACGCCATCCATGCCGCGCTCGACGTACCGGCCCTCGAAGCCTCCTTGCGCGCGCAAGGCTGGGAGGTGGCGCAGGTGCGCAGCCGCGCGCCCGATCGCACGAGCTACCTGCGCCGCCCCGACCTCGGTCGCCAGCTCGACGCCGACGATGCCCAGGCTCTGCGCGCCGCGGCCGTTGCGCCCAGCGACATCTGCATCGTGATCGGCGACGGCTTGTCTTCGCTGGCCGTGGCCCGCCATGCGGCACCGCTGCTGGCCGCACTGAAGCCGCATCTGCCGCCGGAGCTGCGCCTCGCGCCCATCGTCATCGCCACGCAGGCCCGCGTGGCGCTCGCGGACGAGGTGGGCGAACTGTTCGGCGCCCGGCTCGCGGTCATGCTGATCGGCGAGCGGCCCGGCCTCAGCTCGCCCGACAGCCTCGGCATCTACGTCACGCACGCGCCGCGGCGCGGCCGGCACGATGCCGAGCGCAACTGCATCTCGAACGTGCGCCCCGAAGGCCTGCCCTTCGAGGCCGCGGCCTTCAGGCTGGCCTGGCTGATGCGCGAGGCGCTGAAGCGCGGCCTGACCGGCGTGGAGCTCAAGGACGAAAGCGACCTGGCGGTGCTGACCGCGCCGGACGGCGCCATCAGCGCCTTGCCGAAGTGAGGCCCGTCGGCCTGCCTATGATGGGCGACGCACTCACTGGAGACGACATGACCGCATCACGCTACCCGATGGCCGAGCTGGCCGAGCTGCCCGAGGACATCCGCGCCAAGGTGCTCGAGGTGCAGGAGAAAGCCGGCTTCGTGCCCAACGTGTTCCTGGCGCTCGCGCGCCGGCCGGCCGAGTGGCGCGCCTTCTTCGCCTACCACGATGCGCTGATGCTGAAGGAGGAAGGCTCGCTCACCAAGGGCGACCGCGAGATGATCGTCACCGTCACCAGCGCCGCCAACCAGTGCCTCTACTGCGTGGTGGCGCACGGCGCGCTGCTGCGCATCTACGAGAAGAAGCCGCTGGTGGCCGACCAGGTGGCCGTCAACTGGCGCAAGGCCGACATCACGCCGCGCCAGTACGCGATGCTCGAGTTCGCGATGAAGGTCTGCGAGCGCTCGCACGAGATCGACGACGCCGACTTCCCCTCGCTGCACGCGCACGGCTTCAGCGACGAGGACATCTGGGACATCGCCGCCATCACCGCTTTCTTCGGCCTCTCCAACCGCATGGCCAGCTTCAGCGGCATGCAGCCGAATCCGGAATTCTTCCTGATGGGGCGGGTGCCGCGGGACAAGAAATAGGACGTCTGCTCAGGCCGGCGAGCCGCGGCACGAGGCCAGCGCATCGAGCGCCGGCTTGTAGCTCGGCGTCTTCACGTCCATCAGGCCCAGCACCGTGTGATAGAGGTTGTCGTGCGTGAGCGGCGCGTCGAGCCCCGCCTCCATGCACGCGTGCGAGAGCTTGTCGCGCGCGCTCATGCCCTCGCCGAACCACGCGACCATTGGTACGTGCTTCTGCACCTCGGGCGCGAAGCTGTAGGGCACGCCGTGCAGGAACAGCCCGTACTCGCCCAGCGATTCGCCGTGGTCGCTGAGATAGAGCAATGCCGGGTCGTAGCGCCCGGACTGCGCCTTCAGCCAGTCGATGGTCTTGCCGAGAAAGCGGTCGGTGTACGCGATGGAATTGTCGAAGCCGTTGATCAGCTCGGCGTGGCTGCATTCGGCCAGCGCATTGCTCTTGCACTCGGGCAGGAAGCGCTTGGCATCGGGCGACGAGCGCTTGTAGTAGGCCGGGCCATGGCTGCCCATCTGGTGCATCACCAGCACCACGCCCTTGCTGCGGCGCTCGGCCGGCAAGGCGGCCAGGCGCGCGTCCAGGCCATGGAGCATGACATCGTCGAGGCACTCGTCGCCTTCGCAGAGCGCGTTCTTCACGCCGGGGTCGACGGTGTCGAAGGCCGACGCGTGCGGCACGCGGTCGCAGACGCCCTTGCAGCCGCCGGCCTGGTTGTCGAGCCAGAACACCGCGAGGCCGGCGGCCTGAAGCACGTCCACCAGGTTCTCGTACTCGTCCTTGCGCGCCTCGAAGGCCGTCTTGCCCAGCGGCGAGAACATGCAGGGCACCGAGGCCAGCGTGTTGGTGCCGCAGGAATGGACGTCGCGCCAGCTCAGCACCTTGCGCGCCGCGAGCTCCGGCGTGGTGTCGCGCGCATAGCCGTTCAGCGCGAAATGGTCGGCCCGCGCCGTCTCGCCCACCACCAGCACGAAGAGCGGCGGCCGGGCCTGCGCCGCGTAGCTGGCGCCCAGTGCCGCGCCGCCGGACACCGGGATCAGCTTGCGGCTGTGCTTGAACATCGGCCGGATGGCGACCGCGCTGGCCGAATAGATGCTGGCCAGCGGATTCATCATGTAGCGCAGGTGCACGTTCTCGCGCATCAGCGGCGTGAGCTGCCGGCCCATCGCGAGTACACCGCCGACCGCCACGGCCACCGCCGCGACGAGCAGCAGCGCATTGCGCCAGGCTTGCGAGACGAAGCGCATCGACACGAGCTGCACCCGCCACAGCGCCCAGGCAGGCAGCGCGGCGACCAGCAGCACGTGGAACAGCAGGCGCCAACTCAGCAGGTCATTCACCTCGTGGGCATCGGTCTGCATCGCATTGGCCAGCATGCTGGGGTCCATCACCACGCGGTAGCTCTGCATGTAGTGCTGGGCCACGGCGGCGACCACGACGACGGCGAACCAGAGCGGCTTCATCCAGCGCGACCAGGCGGTGAAGGACAAGAGCGCGACGCTGCCGCAGACGATGAGCAGCGCCATCGCCGCGATCGACGGCAAGTACATGCTCGGCGCACCGCCGATGCGCGCCAGCTCGTTCCACAAGGGCCAGTTGGCGGCCAGGACCAGGTAGAGGCTCAGCCAGAGGACCACGCTGCGCGCCGAGCGCGGGCGCGCGAACCAGGCATCGATGTGCTGCCAGAGCGGCGTGGATGCTTCTGCGGCGCCCTGTGCGGGCGCGGCGAGCGGCAGGTCATGCGCGGATGGAGGGAAGGGACGGGCGTTCGAAACAGGCATCCAGCAAGTCTGGAAACCTGGACTGAAAACTCACTGAATGCGCAGCTCAGGATTCGTTCAGCTTCGCAGAGCCGGCCAGCCGCGCATATCCGGTCCCCCGGTGCACGAAGGCGTCGATCGCGAAGCCCACCGTCCAGCAGATCCACGCGGTCCAGAGCGTGTGGCTCATGTAGTGGGCGCCGCGCAGCTGCTGCACCAGCCCCAGCAGCAGGCCGGCCGCGAGCGCGCCGATGAGCCACCCTCGCGCGACGGTCGGCGCGGCGCGGCGCCATGCAAACCAGCCGCCGGTATAGGCAAAAGCCGCCGACGCGTGGCCGGCCGGAAAGCAGCCGCCCGGGCCGCCGTCTTGCACGCCCCACGACCAGTGGGACACGTAGCGCGCGACGCCACCGAAGAGCTGGAGGTCCCAGGGACAGCTGGTATGGCTCGTGGTCTTGACCAGCGACACGGCCAGCACGGAAGTCAGCACGGTGAGCGCGAGCTGCGCTCTTTCGCGCATCCGCAGCCGGCGCAGGATACCCACGGGCCAGCGGATGCCGGCGAACAGCGCGAGCACGATCAGCCAGCTCAGCGACCGCGCACCCTCGTGCATGACCTGCACCAGGAACCAGTTGCCGCGCCACGGAAAACCCATCGGCGTGCCCACCATCCGGGCCAGCGCCAGGTCGAGGCCGGTGGCATCCCAGAGCAGGAGAAGCGCCAGTGTCAGAAGAATCGAGGCGAGCGGACGAGCGGCAACGGAACGGATCATGCCCGGTCAAGCTTAGGGTCGGCGCCTGAACCGATTCTGAAGCGACGGCGAACTAGACTCCCTTTTTTGGGAAAGGAACTGGCGACGTGCGCATATTGCTGGTCGAAGACGATGCCGCCTTGGCAGGCGCGGTCTGCAGCTACCTGACGGCCAAGGCCTTCGTGGTCGACGTGACGTCCGGGCTCGCGCAAGCGCGCGCCGCGCTGGCGGCCGTGCAGTACGCGGCCGTGCTGCTCGACCTGCACCTGAGCGACGGCGACGGGCTCTCGCTGCTGCCGGACGTGCGCGCGCTGCGCGAGCGCCCGATCGTGATCGTGCTCACCGCCCGCGACCAGGTGACCGACCGCATCCGCGGCCTCGACGCCGGCGCCGACGACTACCTGATCAAGCCCTACGACCCCGCGGAGCTGCTGGCACGCTTGCGCGCCGTCGAGCGCCGGCGCAACAGCACCAGTTCGCCCGTGCTGAAGCTCGGCACGTTGGAGATCGACGTCGCGCGCGACCTGGTTCGCAAGAACGGCCTGCCGATCACGCTCACGCAGAAGGAATGGGCGCTGCTGCGCGTGATGGCGACGCGGCCCGAACGCATCCACACGCGCGAGAATCTGGCCGATGCGCTCTACGGCTTTGGGGACGAGGCCGACAGCAACACGCTGGAAGTGTTCATCAGCCGCCTGCGGCGCAAGCTCGGCCGCAGCCACATCCAGACCCTGCGCGGCCTGGGCTACCGGCTCGCCTTCTCGGCCGAAGACGAAGACGAATGAAGCTGAACTTCCTGCGGCAGGCGGGCGCCGAGCTCGGCTCGCGCGATTCGCTCGCGGGGCACCTGACCCGCACGCTCATCGTGTGGGTCGGCGGCGTCTGGCTTCTGTGCGTGCTGGGCGTGGTCTGGTATGTGGATCGCGAGATCAACCACAACTTCGACAGCGAACTGGTGGAGGTCTCGCACCGCATGTTCGACATGGCGGTGCACGAGCTCGACAAGCTCCGGCTCGAGCGCGGCGAGGCGCGCACGCCGCTGATCGCGCCGCCGCAGCTGTTTCCGACCGATGCGGTGATGTACCAGGTGGTCGACCCGCACGAGCGCGTGCTGCTGCGCTCCGCCGAGGCCCCGCCGACTGCCTTCGACGTTCCGCTGGCGGCCGGCTTCGCGAACGCAGAGGCCTGGCGGATCTACACCGTGCGGCATCCTTCGCTCGATCTCTTCCTCCAGGTCGCCGATCCGCTGGACGAGCGCCGCACCGCGCTCAACCGCACGCTGATCGGCCTGATCGTCCCGCTGTTCGCCGTGCTGCCGCTTCTTGCGCTGGTGCTGCGCAACGTGGCGCGCACCGAGCTGCGCGCGCTGCAGGAGCTCGCCGGCGAGATCGCTCAGCGCAGCGGCACCGACCTGCGTCCGATCCGGCTGCCCGGCCTGCCGCAGGAACTGCAAACGGTCGGCGACCATGTCAACCGCCTGCTCGAGCGCCTCTCGCACGCGCTCGACGTCGAACGCGCGCTGGCCGCGAACGCGGCGCATGAGCTGCGCACGCCGCTCGCGGCGGCGCGGCTGCGGCTGCAGACCGCGCTCGAGCACGAACTCACGCGCCACGACGTCGAGGCCGCGCTCGATGCGCTGCAGATGCTCGGGCACCGCACCGAGAAGCTGCTGCAGCTCTCCAGGGCCGAATCGGCCGCCTCGCTGACGCGTACGAAGACCGACCTGGTCCAGCTGTCCGGCACGGTGGCGCAGGAGTTCTGGCAAGACCCGCGCGTGAACGAGCGCCTGACGCTCAAGGTGCCGGACACCGAGCCGCCGATGGCGCTGGGCGACGTCGATGCGCTGGCGATCGCGCTGCGCAACCTGGTGGAGAACGCGCTGCGCTACGGCCGCGGCCGTGTCGTGATCGAGGTGATGCAGCCCTGCACGCTGGCGGTGCGCGACTTCGGCCCAGGCGTCGGCGAGGTCGAGCTGCGCACGCTGCAGCAGCGCCACGTGCGCCACAGCTCCAACCGTGCCGGCTACGGTCTCGGCCTGTCGATCGTCGGCACCATCGTCGAGAAGCATGATGCGCGGCTCGAGCTGATGTCGCCGCCGCCCGGCTCGGCGACGGGTTTCGAGGCGCGGATCGTGCTGAGTCCGGCATGAAGGGCGAAGGAGCCGTGGCTGACGACGAGTAGGACACCTCCCGCTTGCTCTATGGCGCATGGCTGAATTGCGCAGCGAGCCCGCGCATGCAGAATATGTTCACGGACTCGGCAACACCCATCGCGGCACTCCGAGTCTGCGAAAGGCCCTCCTGCGCGAACGAAAGTTGGCGGAGGGCCTTTTGTTGCTCCCTAGCTGACGATCGCGCGCAGCCAGTCCGGCAGCGGCAGCGCCTTCTGCCTGGGAAAGTCGACCCACATCGTGGTCGCACCGCCGGCCGCGCAGATCACTTCCGGCGCATCGGCCCGGGCCATGGTGGCCCAGCTCTCGAAGGTGGTGCGGCCCGGGTCGCTCACGTACATCCTGACCCGCACATCGCCCGGGTATTCGAGCTGCTTGTAGAAGTTGCAGAAGGCGTTGACGATCACCACGCCCTGCCCGTCCGGTGCGGGCTCGGCGCCCAGCGAGTGGAACCAGTCGATGCGCGCCGTCTCGAGGTAGCGGAAGTAGCTGGCATTGTTCAGATGCCCCATCGCGTCCATGTCGCCCCAGCGGATCGGGATCGTCATTTCGTAGACGAACTTCTTGATTTCGGGAATTTCGATTCTCATCGGTGTGCCTTGATGGATGCGAGGATGCCGAGGACGAACAGCAGCGCGGCCATCAGCTCGACAGCATGCGGCCAGCGCCCGTCCCACAGAAAAGAATAAAGCAAAGCGAACAAGGTCTCGCTCACGATCAGCTGGCCGCACAAGCTCGCGGAGAGCCGCTGGCTGGCGACGTTCCAGAGCACCGTGGCCAGCCACGAAGACCCGAGGCCGCCGGCCAGCGCAAGCAGCACGAACAACATGCCCTCGGGTTGCGCGCGCAGCGTCGCGACATCGGAGCCGGCCACGAGCCACAGCAAGAAGGCGCCGAGGCCGGTGGCGATGCCGAGCCAGTTGGTCCAGTCCGCTGCATGCACCTCGGGATGGCGCTTGAGCCAGGCGGCGTTCAAGAGGCCGAAAGCGGTCCAGCTCGCCATCGCGAGCAGCGCCAGCACCAGGCCCCAGCCGAAATGCGTGCCGCTTGCCCCGCCGTTCGGCCAGGCGCCGGCGACCATCAGCGCGATGCCGGCCGCGGTGAGTGCCAGCCCCGGCAGCAAGGCCTGCATGCGCAAACCGGCCGGGCGGCCCAGGAGCATCATCCAGACCGGGATGGTGCCGATTATCAGGCTCGGCACCTCGGTGCCCGCGGCCACGATCGAGAAAGCCAGCAGCAGGTAGTAGCCGGTGAAGCCGAGTCCGCTCAGGCCGAGCACCGTGAGCGCCTGCCGCGCGCCGGGCCAGCGCTGCTCGGGCGGCCGCCACCAGACCGCCAGCCCCGCGACCGCGCCGAAGACCACGAAGCGCGCGGCCGTGATGTCCACCATGCCGAAGTGCCCCACCATGCGCGGCGCCACGAACACCAGCCCCCAGAGCGCACCCGCGGCCAGCCCGGCCGCAATGCCGATCAACGCGCGCGGACTCAGAGCGCGAATCCGTCGTCGGCGGCGATCACCGCGCCATTGACGAAATGGCTCTGTCCGCTGGCGAGCAGCACGATCAGCCCGTCCAGGTCTTCGGGCTTGCCCAGCCGCTTGCGCGGCAGCATGCCCACCAGCTTCTGGCCGTCGTCGGAGGCGAAGTGCTCCTCGTTGAGGTCGGTCGTGATGTAGCCCGGGCACAGCGCGTTGACGTTGATGCCGAAGCGACCCCACTCGAGCGCCATGGCCTTGGTCATCTGCACCACCGCCGCCTTGCTCATGCAATAGACGCCGATCTTCGGCAGCACTTTCAAAGCCGCCACCGAAGCGATATTGATGATGCGCCCGCCGATGTAGGTGCCGGGCGCCGCACCCTTGGCGCGCGCCAGCATGCGCTTGGCCGTCTCCTGGGCCACGAAGAACGCACCCTTGACGTTGGCGTCGAAGATGAAGTCGTAGTCCTCGGCCTTCACCTCTTCCAGGCGCTGCGTGGTGCTCACGCCCGAGTTGTTGACCAGGATGTCGATCGGCCCGACTTCGGTCTCGGCGCGGGCCACCGCGGCCTTGATGCTGTCGATGCTGGTCACGTCGAGCTCGACCACGTGGGCATCGCCGCCCTCGCCCTCGATGCGCGCGCGCAGCTCCTTGAGTTTGTCGGTGTGGCGGCTCGCGAGCACCACCGCGGCGCCGGCGCGCGCCAGCGTCTTGGCGAACTGCGCGCCGAGGCCGCTCGACGCACCCGTGACGAAGGCCACGCGGCCCGAAAGATCGATGCTGTAAGCCATGGGGAAAAGTCCTGTTGGAGTCGCCGATGCGACGGGCCTAAAGCCGCTCTGGGCGCCGCATAAAATGACCCGGCCCCTTCGCGGTGCCTCGCACCTTCAAAATCATTATCGACGACGAGACCCCACATGACGCACGACGAAATACTCGCCCAGTTCGGACCCCGCGAAGCCATGGAATACGACGTGGTCGTGGTCGGCGCCGGCCCTGCCGGGCTGGCCACCGCCATCCACCTGAAGCAGCTGGCCGCCTCGCACCACAAGGAGATCTCGGTCGTGGTGCTCGAGAAGGGCTCGGAGCCGGGCGCCCACATCCTGTCGGGCGCGATCATGGATCCGCGCGCGCTGTATGAGCTCCTGCCCGACTGGGAGGAGCTCGGGGCGCCGCTCAACCAGCCGGTCACCCAGGACACCTTCCTGATGCTCTCCGAGACCGGTGCCACGCGCACGCCCAACTTCCTGCTGCCGAAGAACTTCCACAACGAAGGCAACTACATCGTGAGCCTGGGCAACGTGGTGCGCTGGCTCGCGCAGCAGGCCGAGGGCCTGGGCGTCGAGATCTTCGCGGGCTTCCCGGCGGCCGAAGTGCTCTACACCGACGACGGCAAGGTGCGCGGCGTGGCCACCGGCAACATGGGTGTAGGCAAGGACGGCGAGCCGACCGAGAACTTCCAGCTCGGCATGGAGCTCCACGCCAAGTACACGGTGTTCGCCGAAGGCTCGCGCGGCCACCTGGGCCGCCAGCTGATCGCCAAGTACAAGCTCGACGCCGGCAAGGACCCGCAAAGCTACGGCATCGGCATCAAGGAGCTGTGGGAGATCGATCCCGCGCGCCACGAGCCCGGCCTGGCCGTGCACACCGCGGGCTGGCCGCTGTCCTCCGACACCTACGGCGGCTCCTTCGTCTACCACGCCGAGAACAACCAGCTGATCATCGGCTACGTGGTCGGCCTCGACTACCAGAACCCGCACATGAGCCCCTTCGAGGAGTTCCAGCGCTTCAAGACCCACCCCAACATCCGCTGGTACTTCGAGGGCCAGGACAAGGGCCTGAAGGCGCCCAAGCGGCTGAGCTACGGCGCGCGCGCCATCACCGCGGGCGGCCTGCTCTCGCTGCCGAAGACGGTGTTCCCGGGCGGCGTGCTGGTCGGCTGCGACGCCGGCTACCTGAACGCGAGCCGCATCAAGGGCAGCCATGCCGCGATCAAGACCGGCATGCTCGCGGCCGAGGCCGCCTTCAACGCCGTGGTGGCCGGCCGCCAGCACGACGAGCTCACGGCGTACCCGGCCGCCTTCGAGAAGAGCTGGCTGCACAAGGAACTCCACAAGGCGCGCAACTTCAAGCAGTGGTTCAAGAGGGGCCTGACCGTGGGCACGCTGATGACCGGCATCGAGCAGTACGTGTTGCGCGGCCACATCCCTTGGACGATCCATCGCCACCAGGCCGACCACGAGCGCCTCAAGAAGGCCGCGGCCTGCAAGAAGATCGCCTATCCCAAGCCGGACGGCAAGCTGACCTTCGACCGGCTCTCCTCGGTGTTCATCAGCAACACCAACCACGAGGAGAACCAGCCCGCGCACCTGACGCTGAAGAACGCGGCGGTGCCCACCGAGATCAATCTGGCCGAGTACGACGGTCCCGAGGCCCGCTATTGCCCGGCGGGGGTCTACGAGTTCGTGCCGGGCGAAGGCGGCAAGCAGCGCCTGCAGATCAACGCGCAGAACTGCGTGCACTGCAAGACCTGCGACATCAAGGACCCGACGCAGAACATCGTCTGGGTCACGCCCGAGGGCGGCGGCGGGCCGAACTACGTGGGCATGTAGGCGGCGATCGCCGCGCGACTGCGTCCGTGAAAATCCGGACGCTATGAGTCTGCCGATTGATGCATAGTCATACGTTAACCAAACAGGAGACCCCCTCATGAAGTTGAACCGACTGGCCGCAGGCCTGGTCCTCGGCCTCGGTATGGCCTGCGCCGCGTTCGCGCAGACAGCCATGAAGATCAGCATCTCGACCGCACAGAACTCGCACCAGGGCGTGGCCATCGACACCTTCGCCAAGGAAGTCGCGGCGCGCACCAATGGCCGCTACAAGATCGAGACCTTCTACAACGGCTCGCTGGGCGGCGAGCGCGAATCGATCGAGGCTGTGCAGCTCGGCACGCAGGAGCTCGCCTTCTCCTCCACCGGCCCGGTGCCCAACTTCGTGCCCGAGGCCAAGATCCTCGACGTTCCCTTCCTGTTCCGCGACAAGGCGCACGCGCGCGCCGTGCTCGACGGCCCGATCGGCCAGGAGCTCCTGACCAAGTTCGACGCCAAGGGCTTCAAGGCGCTGGCCTGGGCCGAGAACGGCTTCCGCCACATGACCAACAGCAAGCGCGACGTGAAGGGCCCCGAGGACCTCAAGGGCCTGAAGATGCGCACGATGGAGAACCCGGTGCACATCGCGGCCTACAAGGGCCTGGGCATCATCACCACGCCGATGGCCTTCCCCGAAGTGTTCACCGCGCTGCAGCAGGGCACGGTCGATGGCCAGGAGAACCCGCTGCCGGTGATCATGTCGGCCAAGTTCTCGCAGGTGCAGAAGCACCTCACGCTGACCGGCCACGTCTATTCGCCCTGCATCTTCCTGATGAACAAGGCGGCCTTCGACAAGCTCAGCGCGGCCGACAAGACCGCCTTCCTCGAGGCCGCCAAGGTGGCTGCGAAGGCCAACCGCGACCGCGTCGACCAGGACGACGCCAACGGCGTGAAGGAGCTGCGCGCCCAGGGCATGACCGTGATCGAGAACGTCGACAAGACCAGATTCGTCAGCATGCTGGCCCCGGTCAACGCCGACTTCGAGAAGCAGTTCGGCAAGGCCAATCTCGACAAGATCCGCAACTTCAAGTAACGCGACCTGCCGCGATGCCGTCGCGGCGGCACACGCCCGCACAGCCTGGCTGGCGGGCGTTTTTTTGTTCGATCCCTTCCATGCATCCATGAAAACAGCCCTCCTCCGACTCGATCGCTGGACCACCTCGCTGGCCATGGCGATCGCCTGCCTGATGCTGGTGATCGCCTCGGCGCTCGGCGTGTTCCAGATCGTCACCCGCTTCGTGCTCGAGCAGCCGGCCGAATGGTCCGAGATCCTGATCCGCATCAGCCTGATCTGGATGGTGTTCATGGGCATCCCCACTGCCTTCCGCCAGGGCGCGATGGTCAGCGTGGACGTGCTGTACCGCTGGAGTCCGCCGAAGATGCGACGCGTGCTCGACTGGCTGGTCTGCCTCGCGGCGCTGATACTGATCGCAGTCGTCATCTGGTGGGGCTGGGACTACGCGCAACGCGGCAGCGTGCAAACGATGGCCGGCCTGGAATCGGTCTCGATGTTCTGGGCCTACGTGGCGATGCCGGTGGGCGGCCTGTTCTGCGTGATCGGCATCGTTGCGAATCTCCTCGATCCGCAGCGCCACGAGCTGGAGACGGCGCAATGAGCGCCGCTCGGCAGCCCGAAGGCGCGAAGGCCCCCGTGGGCGGCAGCGCAGTACACGAAGTGACAAGCGTGGGGGTCCTATGAGCGCAGTAATGGTCACGACGATGGTGGTGTGCTTCGCACTGACCATCTCCGTAGCGGTATCGATCGGCCTGGCCTCCGTCATCGGCATCCAGGCCTCGAACGCCAACATGCTGATCTCCGTCAAGGAGATGTTCAACGCGATCAACAAGTTTCCGCTGGCGGCCATTCCCTTCTTCATCCTGGCCGGCAACCTGATGGAAACCGGCGGCATCTCGCGCCGTCTGGTGGACTTCGCCAAGAGCCTCGTCGGTGGCGTGCAGGGCGGCCTGCCGATGACCTGCGTGCTGACCTGCATGATCTTCGCGGCGGTCTCGGGCTCCTCGGTCGCCACCACCTTCGCCATCGGCGCGATCCTGATCCCGGCCCTGATCAAGCACGGCTATCCCACCAGCTATGCAGCGGCGCTGCAGGCCACCAGCGCCGAGCTCGGCGTCATCATTCCGCCCTCGATCCCGATGATCCTCTACGGCGTCAGCGCCGAGGTGTCGATCGGCGAGCTGTTCATCGCCGGCTTCGGTCCCGGCATCCTGATCAGCCTCGCGCTCATGGCCTTCGTCTACGTCTACTGCAAGTTCAAGGGCCTGGGCAAGAACGACGGCGACGGCCGGCTCGGCGTCGGCATCGCGACCTGGCGCGCCGGCTGGGCGCTCCTGATGCCGGTCATCATCCTTGGTGGCATCTACGGCGGCATCTTCACGCCCACCGAGGCCTCGGCCGTGGCGGTGCTGTATGCCCTCGTGGTCGGCATGCTGATCTACCGCGAGATCAAGCCGGCACAGCTCTACGCGGTGCTGCGCAAGTCGGTGATCTCCTCGTCGGTGATCATGTTCATCATCGCCAACGCCGGCCTGTTCGCCTTCCTGATCACGCGCGCCGGCGTGCCCGAGGCGATCGGCCACTGGCTCGAAGGCGTGCTGCGATCGCCGGCCATGTTCCTTTTGGGCGTGAACGCGGCGCTGTTCGTGATCGGCATGTTCATCGAGACCAGCGCGGCCATCATCGTGCTGGCGCCGATCCTGGCGCCGGTGGCGATGCACTTCGGCATCGACCCGGTGCACTTCGGACTGGTGATGGTGGTCAACCTCGCGCTCGGCATGATCACGCCGCCCTTCGGCGTCAACCTGTTCGCGGCCTGCACGGTGGCGCGCATCTCGCTGGACCGCATCGTCAAGGACCTGGTGCCCTTCGTGCTCGTGATCCTGGCCTGCCTGATGGTCATCACTTACGTGCCCAGCATCTCGCTGGCGCTGCGCGACCTCGTTTACGCGAAGTAGTTCACACCCGGTGTCCCGGCTTTCACCGGGATGTCACGCGGCTGGCCGATGCTGCGGCGCTTCGACTCCGAACGCTGCAGCATCCCATGTTCCTCCTCAAGACCGACAAGGCGCGCCAAGAACTCCAGGCCGGCAGCCGGCGCACGCTGGGCCAGCGCGAGCGCGCCCTGCTGCTGATGGCCGACGGCCGGCGCTCGGTGACCGACTTCGGCCAGCTCTTCGGCAGCCGCGACGAAGCCGGCCGCGTGGCGCTGCACCTGGTGCAGGAGGGCTATCTGCATCGTTCGCAACCCGCTGCGCCGCCGGCGCAGGCAGCCCCAGCGCTCGAGGCGAGCCCCCCCGAACCGCCGGTCGCGGCCGACATCTTCGACGGCAAGCGCTCGCTGGCCACCACGCGGATGTTCCTCTTCGATCTGTGCGAGCGCATGTTCGTCCGGCGCGATCCGGTCCTCGCCGGGCAGTTCCGCGAGCTCCTGCGCGAGGCGCGCGACCGCGACTCGATGCTGACCGTCGCCGCCGAGATGCTCGGCGAGATCGAGAAGATCGCGGGCGCCGAACGCGCCGAATCGGTCCGCGAACGCATCGACAAGCTGCTGCCGCCCGAGTTCATGCACTGAAAGTGGGCGCGTCGGCCGTCGTGGCCGCACCGGCTGCAACTCGGCGTCTTCGCTGACAAGACGAGGAGGCATACTCGTCGCGTCGCGCCCCTCCGGCGCCCCGACCCTCCCTTCTTTTTTCTGTCAACAACAGGTATGACGAACTACGGTTTTGTTCATCTGGAGTACGGAGGTCAGCATCGTGATCATTCGCTTCAGGTGCTGACCAGGCTGCGACGGCAGCTGGCCGACGGGAGCAATCGCTTCGCACTCGCGATCGTGGACAACGCGAGGTCCACGGGCAGCGAAGCCTTGCGCGATACGGAATTCGAAGACGGCTTCCTCATCGCGGGCGACAACTCCAACCGCGAGTTCACAGGCTGGGACAAAGGGATTTCAGCCCTCCTCGCGCGCGGCGGCGAGCCCGACGTCTGGATCTTCTCGAACGACACCATCGCCCGCACCCATGCATGGAGCGAAGGCCGGGTCGCCGGCTTCAGCAGCGAGATCGGGCGGCTGGGGGTGCATCCCGGGCCGTGGCTGTTCGGCGAGATCAACGACTTCCCGCGTTCGACCATGACGCCGCTTGGTCCGCTGCTCGAATGGGTTTCGACTTACTGCTTCGCAATGAACGCCAACTTGCGCCGCCAGCTCGGCACGCTCTCGCCGGGCAACGAACTGCTGGACGCGCTGGTCTACGACAGCTTCGAACCCGAGCACCGTCTGTTTCGCGACAGCGTCGACGAGGCCTATGTCGATTTCGTGTCAGCCTGGCTGATCAGGGACGAGGGCGACCCGTCCAGGCAGCGCAGGTTCAAGTGGGACCACGAGTGGCACAAGGCCAGTCCGCTCTCCGACGAGAACTTCGACGACCTGCGCATGAAGGCGCGCTGCGTGCTCTCGGAGAGCATGCTCAGCGTGCGTGCCCGGCAACTGGGCGCCGACCTCCGGTCGCCCTACGACGCGCGCAACGCCCGAGCGCACATTCGCAGCTCGCTTCAGCTCGTTGCGGACAAGCTGTGGGAGAAGTTTCTGCTCAGGCGGCTGCGCCTGGAGCGCTCCTGAGCGGCCGGGGCCGGGCGCATCCCTTACACTCGGACGGGTCAGGAGAGAGCCTCGCAGCGCGGGGCCGCCGAAGGCGCAGGTCCCCTCGAAAAAGCGGGCCCGAACGCTCAGGCAAAAGGACTGACGAAGCGCCCCGTTTTCCGGGCGTTTCCTTGCTGGAGAGAGGCGGCGCATCGCGTTTTGTTCGCAGCGCCGTCCACCGAAGGAGCAAACCCCGATCGTGGGGCGAATCTCTCAGGTAAAGCGGACAGCAGGGGTGGCCCATGGCAAGAATGTCATGGATCTGGACTGCCCCTTTGGAGAGTGCCTTGGCCCCCGCACCCGACGACCTGCAAAAGACCCCGCTCTACGACCTGCATCTGGAGCTCGGCGCCCGCATGGTGCCCTTCGCGGGCTATTCGATGCCGGTGCAATACCCGGCCGGCCTGATGGCCGAGCACAAGCACACGCGCGAGGCCGCCGGCCTGTTCGACATCTCGCACATGGGCCAGCTGCGCCTGGTCGGCCCCGATGCCGCCGCCGCCTTCGAAAGCCTGATGCCGGTCGACGTGATCGGCCTGGCCCCCGGCAAGCAGCGCTACGGCCTGCTCCTGAACGACCAGGGCGGCATCCTCGACGACCTGATGTTCTTCAACGAAGGCCACGACTCGCTGTTCGTCATCGTCAACGGCGCCTGCAAGGTGGCCGACATCGCGCACATGCAGGCGAAGCTCGGCACGCGCTGCCAAGTGCTGCCGATGCCCGAGCACGCCCTGCTGGCGCTGCAGGGCCCGCAGGCCGTGACCGCACTGGCGCGCCTCGCGCCCGGCATCGAGCGCTTCGTCTTCATGACCGGCGGCGCGGTGCAGATCGGCGGCATCGCGGCCTTCGCCACGCGCAGCGGCTACACCGGCGAAGACGGCTTCGAGATCTCGGTGGCCGCCAGGGATGCCGATGCGCTCGCGCGGCTGCTGCTCGCCCAGCCCGAGGTCAAGCCCGTCGGCCTGGGTGCGCGCAATTCGCTGCGGCTCGAGGCGGGCCTGTGCCTCTACGGCAACGACATCGACGAGACCACCACGCCGGTCGAGGCCTCGCTCAACTGGGCGATCCAGAAGGTGCGGCGCACCGGCGGTGCACGCGAAGGCGGCTTTCCGGGCGCGGCCAGGATCCTGGCGCAACTCACGGCGGCCAATGGCGCCGCAGGCCACCTGGACCACCACACGCTCAAGCGCAAGCGCGTCGGCCTGGTGGCGCTGGAGCGCGTGCCGGTGCGCGACGGCAGCTTGCTCGAATCCTTCGAGGGCGTGTCCATCGGGCAGGTGACCAGCGGCCTGCTCGGCCCCACGGTCGACCGGCCGGTCGCGATGGCGTATGTCGCGCTCGCCTATGCCGAGCCCGGCACCCGCATCCAGGCCATCGTGCGCGGCAAGCCGGTGCCGATGGAAGTGAGCACCATGCCTTTCGTGCCCGCGCGCTACTACCGCGGCTGATTCTGTTTTTTCAAGGAGTTTTTGCATGACCATCAAGTACACCCGGGACCACGAGTGGGTCCAGGCCGCCGACGGCGGCATCGCGACCGTCGGCATCACCGTCCATGCGCAGGATGCGCTGGGCGACGTGGTCTTCGTCGACCTGCCGGAAGTCGGCAAGAGCTACAGCCAGGGCGACGTCGCCGGCGTGGTCGAGTCGGTCAAGGCGGCCGCCGACGTGTTCATGCCCATCACGGGCGAGATCACCGAAGTCAACGAGGCGCTGCGCGCCGATCCGTCGCTCGCCAACAGCGCGCCCGAGACGGAGGGCTGGTTCTTCAAGATGAAGATCAGCAACGTCGCGCAGCTCGATGCCTTGCTCGACGCCACCACGTACCAAAAATTCGCCGACGAAAACTGAACTGAAACGCCAATGCCGAAGTCGTCCCTGCCCTCCCTCGGCGAACTGGAAAACGCCGAGGAATTCATCGCCCGCCATATCGGCATCGAAGCCGCCGACGAAGCGCGCATGCTCGCCGCCGTCGGCTCGACCACGCGCGCCGAACTGATCGACGGCATCGTGCCGCCGGCCATCCGCCGCACCAGGCCGATGCGCCTGCCGGCATCGGTGACCGAGGCCGACGCGCTGGCCGAGCTCAAGGCCATCGCGGCGAAGAACAAGGTGGCGAAGAGCTACATCGGCCAGGGCTACTACGGCACCCACACGCCCGGCGTGATCCTGCGCAATGTGCTCGAGAACCCGGCCTGGTACACCGCCTACACGCCCTACCAGGCCGAGATTTCGCAGGGCCGCATGGAGGCGCTGGTCAACTTCCAGACCATGGTGTGCGACCTCACGGGCATGGCCATCGCCAACGCCTCGATGCTGGACGAGGCCACCGCGGCGGCCGAGGCGATGACGCTCGCCAAGCGCAGCGTCAAGAGCAAGAGCAACGTGTTCCTGGTCTCGGGCGACTGCCACCCGCAGACCATCGAGGTCATCAGGACACGCGCGGCGCCGCTCGGTATCGAGGTCAAGGTCAGCACCGTGTCCGAGACGCTGCCGCACCTGATGACCAGCGGCGATTTCTTCGGCGTGCTCGCGCAGTACCCCTCGACCACCGGCCACGTGCACGACCTGCGCCCGCTCGCCGGCCACGCCCACGCCTGCGACGCTGCCTTCTGCGTCGCGGCCGACCTGCTGGCGCTCACGCTGCTGGCGCCGCCCGGCGAGTGGGATGCCGACATCGTCTGCGGCACCACGCAGCGCTTCGGCATGCCGATGTGCAACGGCGGCCCGCACGCGGCCTACCTGGCCTGCCGCGACGAGTTCAAGCGCTCGCTGCCCGGCCGCCTGGTCGGCGTGAGCGTGGACACGCACGGCCAGCCGGCCTACCGGCTCGCGCTGCAGACGCGCGAGCAGCACATCCGGCGCGAGAAGGCGACGTCGAACATCTGCACTGCGCAGGTGCTGCCCGCTGTGGTCGCGAGCATGTATGCGGTCTACCACGGGCCCCAGGGCCTGACGCGCATCGCGCAGCGCGTGGCCGCGCTCACCGCGGTGCTGGCGCAAGGCCTCGAACAGATGGGCCGCGAGCTGGTCAACGAAACCGCCTTCGACTCGCTCACCGTCAAGACCGGCGATGACACGCCGAAGATCCAGGAGCGCGCGCAGGCGGCCAGCATCAACCTGCGCCAGCGCCTGCAGCACCACCTGGGCATTTCGCTCGACGAGACCACCACGCGCGTCGACATCGAGACGCTGTGGGCGCTGTTCGTGCCTGCCGGCACGCCGATGCCGCGCTTCGACGAGCTCGCCGGCAGCATCGTGCCGCGCATCCCCGAGGACCTGCGCCGCACCAGCGCCTTCCTCACGCACCCGGTGTTCAACACCCACAAGAGCGAGACCGCGATGCTGCGCTACATCCGCAGCCTCTCCGACAAGGACCTGGCGCTGGACCGAAGCATGATCCCGCTCGGCAGCTGCACCATGAAGCTCAACGCGACCAGCGAGATGATCCCGATCACCTGGCCCGAGTTCGCGAACATCCATCCCTTCGCGCCGGCCGATCAGCTGCAGGGCTACGCCCTGCTCGACGCCCAGCTGCGCGCCTGGCTCTGCGAAGCGACCGGCTACGCCGGCATCAGCCTGCAGCCCAATGCCGGTTCGCAGGGCGAATACGCGGGGCTGCTGGCGATCAAGGCCTTCCACGAGGCCAAGGGCGAAGGGCATCGCAACATCTGCCTGATCCCCTCCTCCGCGCACGGCACCAATCCGGCCAGCGCGCAGATGGTGGGCATGCAGGTGGTGGTGACGGCCTGCGACGCGCAAGGCAACGTCGACATGGACGACCTGCAGCGCGCCTGCGAGAAGCACGGCGACAAGCTGGCGGCGGTGATGATCACCTATCCCAGCACGCACGGCGTGTTCGAGACCCGCGTCAAGGAACTCTGCGAGATCGTGCATGCGCACGGCGGCCGCGTTTACGTGGACGGCGCCAACATGAACGCGCTGGTCGGCGTGGCCGCGCCCGGCGAGTTCGGCGGCGACGTGAGCCACCTGAACCTGCACAAGACCTTCTGCATCCCGCACGGCGGCGGCGGCCCGGGCGTCGGGCCGGTGTGCGTGGTCGAAGATCTCGTGCCTTATCTGCCGGGGCATGCGACGGCGGGCGTCGCGTCCAACGGCGTCGGCGCCGTGTCCGCCGCGCCGCTGGGCAATGCCGCGGTGCTGCCGATCAGCTGGATGTACTGCCGCATGATGGGTGCGGTCGGCCTGCAGGCCGCCACCGAGATCGCGATCCTCAGCGCCAACTACATCAGCTCCCGCCTCAAGGAACACTACCCCACGCTCTACGCGAGCCCCAACGGCCACGTGGCGCACGAATGCATTCTCGACCTGCGCCCGCTCAAGGACACGAGCGGCGTGACGGCCGAAGACGTGGCCAAGCGCCTGATCGACTACGGCTTCCACGCACCGACGCTGAGCTTTCCGGTGCCCGGCACGCTGATGGTGGAGCCGACCGAGAGCGAGCCGCTGGCCGAGCTCGACCGCTTCATCGACGCGATGATCGCGATCCGCGGCGAGATCCGCCGCATCGAGGAAGGCGTCTGGCCGAAGGACGACAACCCGCTCAAGCATGCGCCGCATACCGCCGCCAGCCTGCTGGTGAGCGAATGGACGCATCCCTACTCACGCGAGCTCGGCGCCTTTCCGCTCGCCACGCTGAAGGAGGCCAAGTACTGGCCGCCGATCGGCCGCGTCGACAATGTCTACGGCGACCGCAACCTGTTCTGCAGCTGCGTGCCGGTGGGCGAGTACGCCTGAAGAGGCCCGCGGCGCGCCCGGCGAATAGGCCTCGGCCTACGGCCCGGGCCGGGAGCGCTTCCTATCATCGGCGCTCCCATGCAATCCAACTGGCCGCAAACCCTCTGGATCGTGCGCCACGGTCAGAGCGCCGGCAATGTGGCGCGCGACGCCGCGGAAGCCGGCGGCCTGGCGATGATCGACCTGGCTTGGCGCGACATCGACGTGCCGCTGTCGGAGCTCGGCGTGGCGCAGTCCGTCGCACTGGGCGAATGGTTCGCGAAGCTGCCGGCCGACGAGCAGCCCGAGGTGATCTTGTGTTCGACCTACCTGCGTGCCCGCGAGACCGCACGCCTCGTCGCCGAGAGCAGCCGGCTGTCCGATAGCGTGGCCAAGCTGCGTGTCGACGAGCGCCTGCGCGAGAAGGAATTCGGAATCCTCGACCGCCTCACCAAGCTCGGCATCCGGCAGAAGCATCCCGAGCTGAACGAACAGCGCGTGCACGTGGGCAAGTTCTACTTCCGCCCGCCCGGCGGCGAAAGCTGGTGCGACGTGATCCTCAGGCTGCGCAGCCTGCTCGAGATGGTGACGCGCGAATACGCCGACCGGCGCGTGCTGGTGGTGGCGCACCAGGTCACCGTCAACTGCATGCGCTACCTGCTCGAACAGATGGACGAGCAGAAGATCCTCGAGATCGATCGCCAGGGCGACGTGCCCAACTGCGCCGTCACCTCCTACCGCGCCGAGCGGCAGCAGGACGAAGATGCCGTCATGCGGCTCGACCTCGTGAACTTCCTCGCACCGCTGCGCGAGGCGGCCACGCCTGTGACCAGCGCGCCCGACGAGCCTGCCGCGCCCAAGCCCTGAGCGCCCAGCCCGCGCCATGGCAAGCTCCCGTGCCGCAGCCCTGACCGAGGCCACGCTGGCGCGGTGGCCGCTGCCCGATCCGGGCGACGATGCCGACAAGGAAAGCCGCGGGCGCGTGCTGGTGGTCGCGGGCAGCGGCGAGACGCCCGGCGCGGCCCTGCTCGCCGGCACCGCGGCACTGCGCGCCGGCGCCGGCAAGCTCACCATCGCCGCGCCGCGCTGCATCGCGCAAGGACTGGCGCTGGCGATTCCCGAATCGCGCGTCATCGCCTTGCCGGAGACGCGCGGCGGCGGCTTCGATGCGCGCGGCTGCGAGGCGCTGGCACCGCTGGCCGAAAGCACGACCGCCGTGGTGCTCGGTCCGGGCATGCGCGACGAGAAGCGCAGCGCAGCTTTCGTGCGCCGGCTGCTTGCGCTGTTTCGCGACAGCGCGATCGTGCTCGACGCGGTCGCGATGGCAGTGGTGCGCGACGGCGCCTTCGACCAGCCGCTGCTGCTGACGCCGCACGCCGGCGAGATGGCCCACCTGAGCGGCTTGGCCAAGGATGCGGTCGCCCAGAACCCGCTCCTCGTGGCGCGCGAAGCCGCCCGGCGCTGGAACGCCTGCATCGTGCAAAAAGGCGCCACCACCTTCATCGTGCAGCCCGATGGCCGCGCCTGGCGCTTCGACGGCGGCTCGCCGGGTCTCGCGACCTCCGGATCGGGCGACACGCTGGCCGGCCTGATCGGTGGCTTCGCGGCCCGCGGCCTGCCGCTGGTGCAGGCGGCCGCCTGGGGCGTGCTGGTGCATGCGCGTGCAGGCGATGCGCTGGCCGGCCGTTTCGGCCCCCTGGGCTATCTCGCGCGCGAGCTGGCGACCGAGGTGCCGGCGCTGATCGAGTCGATCGGCAAACGCTGAGCAGCCGAAGATGAAATAAATACTTACAAATTGAGTCGGCAGGAGATGTCGATCCGGGCTTCGCTGCTTCGACGTCCTGACAGAGCCGACGAAAAGCTCGACCCCACCCCAACCTTTTTTCAGGAGAAACGACATGCGATTCATGGTCATTGTGAAAGCCAACAAGGATTCCGAAGCCGGCGTGATGCCCACCGAGCAGATGCTCACCGCGATGGGCAAGTACAACGAAGAGCTCGTGAAGGCCGGTGTCATGCTGGCCGGCGAGGGACTGCAGCCCAGCTCGAAGGGCGCGCGGGTGCGCTTCGAAGGCAAGCAGCGCACCGTGATCGACGGGCCCTTCAGCGAATCCAAGGAGCTGATCGCCGGCTACTGGCTGTGGCAGGTCCGCTCGAAGGACGAAGCGATCGAATGGCTCAAGCGCGCTCCCTTCACCGACAACGAAGAGGTCGAGCTGCGCCAGGTCTTCGAGATGGAGGACTTCGGTGCCGAGTTCACGCCCGAACTTCGCGAGCAGGAAAAGCGACTGATGGCCGAAGCGGAAAAGAACCGCAAGGCCTCCTGAGGAGATCGGCAATGAAATTCATGGTCATTCGCAAGGCCGACCCGGACACCGAGGCCGGCGTGATGCCGACCGAGCAGCTGGTCACCGACATGCTCAAGTACAACGAGGAGATGATCAAGGCCGGCGTGATGCTCGACGGCATGGGTCTGCAGCCCAGCGTCAAGGGCGCGCGCGTCAAGTTCAGCAACGGCAAGCCGGCGGTGATCGACGGCCCCTTCGCCGAGGCCAAGGAGCTGATCGCCGGCTTCAGCCTGATCGAGGTGAAGTCGCGCGAGGAGGCGATCGAGTGGGTCAAGCGCTGGCCGCCGATCGACGGCGGCGGCAACGTCGAGATCGAGATCCGGCAGGTCTACGAGGCCGAGGACTTCGGCGCCGAGTTCACGCCCGAGATGCGCAAGCACGAGGAGTGGCTGCGCGAAGCGGCCGAGAAGCGCGCCTCGTCCGGCCACTGAGGGACCTCGACGCTATATCCTTGCGGCTCCTCGAAAAGGACTGCTCGGATGAGATACGTGATCCTGCGCAAAGCCGGCCCGCATGGCGAGGCCGGCCTTATTCCTCCTCTTCGCCCCGCGCCCGGCATCGTGCTGCACGAAAGCGCCGAGCTGCAGCCCAGCGCCTCGGGCGTGCGCATCAGCTTCTCGGACGAAGGGCCTCGACAGACCGCAGGTCCGTTCACCGAATCGAAGCAGGTGGTCGCCGGCCTCAGCATCGTGGAGGCCGACTCGCAGCAGGCGGCGATCGACTGGCTGCGAGACGCGCCGGTCGGCGATACAGACGCCGAATTCGAGATCCGCGAAACCGGCTGCGCAGGCGGCCTGCCCGGCATCGACCCGTCGGCCGCTGCGACCAAGCCGCGCTTCCTGATCCTGGTGAAAGCCGATGCGGCCACCGAGGCAGAAGCGCCCAACGACCCGGTGCGGCTGGCGGCGATGGCGCAGCGCAATGACGAAGGCGTGAAGTCCGGCATGCTGCTCGCGGGCGACGGACTTCGCTCGACCGCCAGGAGCGCGCGCGTGAGGTTCGCAGGCGGCAGGACGAGCGTGATGGACGGGCCTTTCGCAGAGGCGAAGGAACTGGTCGCGGGCTATTGGCTGATCCAGGCCGATTCGCTGGACGAGGCGATCGCCTGGGTCCATCGCTATCCCTACGCGCAGGAACGGCCTGAAGTCGAGATTCGGCCGGTCCAGGAAATCTGAAGCGCGCTGTCGATTCCGGCGCTCGTCGTTCGACGTTCATGTGGAGCCGGCATTCTTCGGCTCACAACCCTTTCAAGGAGTGACTGACATGCGATTCATGATGCTGATGATCCCCAAGGGCTACGAGAGCGCGCCCCCCGGCACCATGCCCGACGCGAAGGCGGTCGAGGCGATGATGAAATACAACAAGGCACTGAAGGACGCCGGCGTGCTGATCACGCTCGACGGCCTGCGTCCGCCCTCCGAGGGCGCCCGAGTCAGCTTCCCCGGCGGCAAGCCCAAGGTGACGGACGGCCCCTTCGCCGAGGCCAAGGAGGTCCTGGGCGGCTACTGGATGATCGACGTGAAGTCGAAGGAAGAGGCGATTGCCTGGGCCTCGCGCTGCCCGGGCTCGGAGAACGAGACCATCGAGATCCGCCAAGTGCAGGAGATGGAGGACTTCCCGCCCGATGTGCAGAAGGCGGCCGAAGGGTTTAACGAGCTGCAGAAGCGCTGACCACCGATGAGCGCGCCGGACATTCACCGCACCATCAACGCCGTCTGGCGCATCGAGTCGGCGAAGATCATCGGCGCACTCGCGCGCATGGTGCGCGATGTCGGCGTGGCCGAGGAGCTGGCACAGGACGCGCTGGTCGCCGCACTGGAGCAATGGCCGCGCGACGGCATTCCCGACAATCCGGCCGCCTGGCTGATGACCGCCGCCAAGCACCGCGCGCTCGACCTGCTGCGCCGGCGCAAGCTGCATGCGAGCAAGGAAGGCGAGATCAGCCGCGAGATCGATGCGCAGCACGAGATGGCGGCGGCGGATTTCGCCGAGGCGGTCGATGCCGCACTCGACGACGATGTCGGCGACGACCTGCTGCGCCTGGTGTTCACCGCCTGCCATCCTGTGCTCTCGCCCGAGGCCCGTGTGGCGCTGACCCTGCGCATGATCGGCGGCCTCGCCACCGACGAGATCGCGCGCTCCTTCCTCGTGCCGGAGCCGACCATCGCGCAGCGCATCGTGCGCGCCAAGCGCACGCTGGCCGCCGCCCGCGTGCCCTTCGAGGCACCGCGTGCGGACGAACTCGCGGCGCGCCTTGCCTCGGTGCTGGAAGTGATCTACCTGGTGTTCAACGAAGGCTACTCGGCCACCGCCGGCGACGACTGGATGCGCCCCGCGCTGTGCGAGGAAGCGCTGCGCCTGGGCCGCATCCTGGCCGAGCTCGTGCCGGACGAACCGGAGGTGCACGGCCTGGTCGCGCTGATGGAAATCCAGGCCTCGCGCTCGGCCGCGCGCGTCGATGCCGCGGGCGAACCGGTGCTGCTGCTCGAGCAGAACCGCGCGCGCTGGGACCAGTTGCTGATCCGCCGCGGCTTCGCGGCGCTGGCACGCGCCGAGGCCCTGGGCGGCGCGCTGGGGCCTTACGCGCTGCAGGCCGCGATCGCCGCCTGCCACGCGCGCGCACGCGCCGCGCAGGACACCGACTGGACGCGCATCGCAGCGCTCTACGAGGCACTATCGCAGCTCGCGCCCTCGCCCATCGTGGAGCTCAATCGCGCGGTCGCGCTCTCGATGGCATTCGGCCCGGCCGTGGGGCTGGAGCTGGTCGATGCGCTGCGCGACGAGCCGCGGCTCAAGGGCTACCACCTGCTGCCGAGCGTGCGCGGAGACCTGCTCGCCAAGCTGGGCCGCAAGGCCGAGGCCTGCGCGGAGTTCAAGCTCGCGGCATCGCTCACGCGCAACGCGCGCGAGCGCAAGCTGCTCCTGCTGCGGGCGCTGGCCTGTTCGGGCAGCCCGTCCTAGTTCTCTAGTTCTTCTTCGCCAGCGCGCCGCCGGCGATCTGGCCGCGCAGTTCGCGCAGCTTCGCCTTGAGCCGGCGTTCGTTGACCAGGCCGGTGCGGATCAGCGCCTTCTGGCCGGCCGAGAGGTTCTCGAGCCTCGGGTCGACGAATTCGTAGTGCGTCGAAGGCCGGCCGGAAGGTTCGTCGCCCTTGTACTCGACCAGCTTCACCGCCAGCGGCCCGGCGGGCTCGGGTGCCTGCAGCAGGTGGTCGATCACCGCCACCAGCCGGTCGTTGAAGTAGCGGCCCGGGTAGCCTTGTTCTTCGTACGCCTGCTGGAACAGCGGGTAGAGCTTGACGTAGAGCGCCGCCGCGCGCTGCGTGTTCACCGATTCGACGAACAGCACGAAAGGCGTGTAGCGCGCGCCGTTGTCGAGGCTGATGGTCCGCGCCTCCCCGCTGCCGCTGACCTCGAAGCGCTTGGGCGTGCGCTGAACCGGCCATATGCGCGCGGCTGCCTGGTCCCGCGGCAGGTTGTCGACCGTGGCGACGAAGCGGCGCACGAAACCGTCGACGTGCAGGAAGGACGCGACGGCCTTGTCGCCGAGCAGCACGGTGAGCGCCGAGCGCACCTTCGCATCGGCATCGTCGAGCTTGGGCAGGTCCGCGTCGGCGGCGGCGTCGACCGGATGCTGCGGCGCGGTGGATGCGGCCGGCGGTGGCGCGGCCGGTGCCGGCGCATCCGGCTGCGGCGCCGCGGCGACCGGCGGCGTTTCGGCCGGTGCGGCCTGTTGCTTCGACCAGCGCCACCAGACCGCGCCGGCGCCCAGCGCCAGCACGACGAGGACGACAACGATCCACAGCGAGGTTTCGCGTGCGGGCCTGAAATCTGCGCTCTCGCGTTCGGGCATGGAAGCATCTCCTTTCATGAGCCCCGTCATTGGACGCCATTCGTGCCCAGCGGCAGCCACCGCACTGGTAACGTCATGTGAACGCCGAGGTCTAGGACTCGCCGCCCTCCGGCAAGTGGATCAGGCCGGTGTGGAAGTCGTACTCGAACACCTCGCCGTAGCGGCCCCATTCGATCGCGGTGCGCAGCACGCGTTCGGCTTCCACCACGTCCAGGCTCTCCTTCAGCAATTGCAGGAACGGCTCCTCGGGCAATTCCCCGGATGGGGCCTGCTCCAGGCTGTGGCGAACGTGCGCGGCCAGCGGCACTTGGGCCAGCAGTTGCTGGCCGAAGAGCTGCTGGCGCAAGGTGTGCGCACCCTCCACGTAGCGCTGACCCAGCGGCGTGAGGTGCAGGTCGGCGTCGGCCAATTGCGCGAAGCCGAGCATGGCCAGCGCCTGGGCCAGCGGCAGCAGTGCGTGGTCGGTCAGGCCGGCTTCTTCCGCCAGTTGCGGCAAGTCGGCGCGGCCTTGCCGGCCGTGGTCGACCAGCATCTCGAGCAGGGCCTCCATGCGGCCCACGTCGGCGTCGGGCAGCCGGTCGCCCAGGTGCATGTGCCGCGGCTCTTCGCGGGCATGCGCGGCGGCGCCGGCGCCGGTCATGAGCGTATAGACCTCGTCGATCAGCGCGCGCACCTCCAGGCTGTCGCCGTCGCGCGGCCGCGGCAATGCAATGGGCAGCTCGGCGCGCACGCGGCCCGGGTCGCTGGCGAAGATCAGCACCCGGTCGGCCATGAGCACCGCTTCCTCGATGTTGTGCGAGACGACGAGCATCGCCTTGGTCGGCATGGCGCCGCCGTCCCACAGCTGCAGGATGTCGTCGCGCAGGCGTTCGCCGGTCAGCACGTCGAGCGCGGAGAAGGCCTCGTCCATCAGCAGCACCTCGGGCTCGACCACGAGGGCGCGCGCGATGCCCACGCGCTGGCGCATCCCGCCCGAGAGCTCGCGCGGCAAGGCGCCCTCGAAGCCCGCGAGGCCGATCAGTTCGATCGCGGCAGCGGCACGCCGCGCACGTTCGGCCGGCTCGACGCCGCGCGCCTCCAGCCCCAGCTCCACGTTCTGCTGCACCGTAAGCCACGGGAACAGCGCAAAGGACTGGAACACCATCGCGATGCCGCGCGCCGGCCCGTACAGCGGCTGGCCCCGGTAGCGCACGCCGCCGCCGTCCACGCCGATCAGGCCCGCCAGGATGCGCAGCAGCGTCGACTTGCCCGAGCCCGACTGGCCCAGCAGCGCGACGATCTCGCCTTCGGCGAGGCGGAAGTCCACGCCTTCGAGCACCGGGCGCGCGGCGCCGTCGGCGGAGCGGAAGGATTTGCGAACGCCCTTCAGTTCGACGATGGCTTCGGCCATGGTTCTTCCTCCTTGCAGATCAGAAATGCATCCGGTTCTCGGCCAGTTCGTAGAGCCGGCGCCAGACGAAATGGTTCATGCCCATCACGAACACGCACATCACGCCGATGCCCAAGGCGATGCGCGGGAAATCGCCGATGGCCGTCATGTGCGCGATGTAGCTGCCCAGGCCCACGGCCTGCAGCGTGGTGTCGCCCCAGGTCACGTACTCGGCCACGATGCTGGCGTTCCACGAGCCGCCGCTGGCAGTGATGGCGCCGGTGACGAAGCTCGGGAACACGGCCGGCAGCAGATAGCGCCGCCAGCGCAGCCAGCCGCCGAGGCCCAGGTTCCTGGCTGCATAGCGCAGCTCGGTCGGCACGCTCGACGCGCCCGCGATCACGTTGAAGAGCAGGTACCACTGCGTGCCCAGCACCATCAGCGGCGCCAGCCAGATGTTCGGATTCAGGTGCCAGCGCACGATGAACAGCACCGCCACCGGGAACATCAGGTTGGCCGGAAACGCGGCCAGGAACTGCGCCACGCCCTGCAGCCGCCCGGCCCAGCGCGGATTCATGCCGACCCAGATGCCGACCGGCACCCAGACCAGCGCCGCCAGCGCGATCAGCACCAGAACGCGCGCCAGCGTGTAGAGCCCCAGCACGAACACATGCACGACTTCGGACCAGCCGACCTCGGTGTGGATGAAGCGCACGAGCCAGGCGGCCGCCACCAGCACGGCCGCGGCCAGCGTGGCGTCCCACACGCGCGCCACGGCAGGGTTGGGCGGGCGCGGGCGGGCCTTGATCGAGGTGCCGTCATGGTCGCGCCTGAAAAGCATCAGCGAGCGTTCGAGCAAGCGCACGAAACTCAGCCCGATGCGCTTGAGTCGGTCGGTGCGGCGCAGCCAGGTCAAAAGCCACGAGCGCGGTGCATCCTCGCCGCCGCCTTCCTCGAAGCGGAACTTGTCGGCCCAGGCGATCAGCGGACGGAAGAACAGCTGGTCGTAGAGCACGATGCCGACCAGCATGCCGCCGATGGCCCAGCCGATGGCGCCCAGGTCGCGCGCCTCGATCGCCATCGCGATGTAGGAGCCCACGCCCGGCAGCTTGATGTTCTGGTTCGACACCGAGATGGCCTCGGAGGCGACCACGAAGAACCAGCCGCCGGACATCGACATCATCATATTCCACAGCAGTCCCGGCATCGCGAACGGCAGCTCGAGGCGCCAGAAGCGCTGCCAGCCCGAGAGCTGGAACACCGCCGCCGCCTCGCGCAGTTCCGCCGGCACGGTGCGCAGCGACTGGTACAGGCTGAAGGCCATGTTCCAGGCTTGCGAGGTGAAGATGGCGAAGATCGCCGCGCACTCCACGCCGAGCAGGTTGCCTGGAAAGAGCGCGATGAAGCCGGTGACGGTGATCGACAGGAAGCCGAGGATCGGAATGGACTGCAGGATGTCGAGCACCGGCACCAGCACCCGCTCCGCCGCGCGGTACTTGGCGGCCAGCGCGGCAAAGACGCAGCTGAAGATCAGCGATGCACCCAGCGCCAGGAACATGCGCAAGGTGGTGCGCAGCAGGTAGTACGGCAGCATCCACGGGTCGAGGCTGATCGGCAGCGCCTCTCCCAGCTCGTAGGGCCGCGCCATCTGCGAGCCGCCCCAGGCCAGCGCGAACAGCAGCGCCAGCACCAGCGGCAGCAGGGCCCAGTCCCAGCGGTTGGCGCCGGAGGCCACGGCCTGGCGCGGGAAAAAACGTTTGTCGAGCATGAGGCGGCACGGGCGCAGGTCTGCTGTTCGCAGACCCGGGTCCGCGGCGGGCCGCCATTGTGGCTATGCAAGCCCTGCGCGAACCTGACCAAATGCCTTGCTGATCTCGATCGTGATTTTCAGGAAGCGGTCGATGTCCGCGGCCGAATTGCAATGCAGCGGCGAGACGCGCACGGCCCCTTCGAGGCCGAAGGAATGCAGCATCCGCTTCGAGTACAGGCTGGTGGCCACGCGTTCATAGACGATGACGCCGCGCTTCTCGTACTCGCGCACGGCCTGGGCGTGCTCGAGATGCTCGATGCCGATGGCCAGGATCAGGTCGCGCTTCGTCAGGTCTTCGTGGTCGAGGAATACCTTCACGCCGTTCATCCGGCGCAGGCCGGCAACGCCCTCGCTGCCGTTGAGCATGCGCGCAAGCAGCGCGCGTTCGTGCAGTTCGATGCGTTGAATGCCGCTCGCGAACAGGGTGCGCCGGTCGTCGCTCGCGATGAGCTGGCCGCCGAGCCAGCACACGTAGTTCACGATCTCGGTCACGACGGCGAACTGCCAGGGTGCGGCGCTGCCCAGGTCCCAGAAGTCCTTCTTCTTGCCGGCCAGCTTGTGGTGCGGCAGGACCGACGCGCGTTCCGACAGCCACGACATGCCCGATCCCCTGCAGCCGAAGAACTTGTAGGGCGCGATGTTGATGGCGTCCACCGGCGTCTTTTGCAGATCGATCAGGCCGTGCGGCGCGTGCTGCACGGCGTCCACCACGATGTAGAGGTCCGGCTTGACGGCGCGCGCCCGCTTCACGATCTCGTGGATGTCGAGCTTGGCACCGGAGATGTTGGACGCATAGATCACGCTCAGCAAGGCGGTGTTTTCGTCGACCAGGCGGACGATCTCTTCCACATCGATCCCGCCGGTGGCAGGGTTCGACCTCGCGACCCGGAGCTCCTTGCCCGTGCGCTCGGCGTAGAGCGACATGGCGTCGAAGGAAGACGGATGCTCGAGCACGGTGGTCACCATGTTCGTGCCGGGAACGTTCTCGGCGACCGCGCGGATCATGTCGAACATTCCGCCCGAGGCCGTGAGGGAGGCGTAGACGCTGCCGCCCCTGGCGTTCAGGATCGTGCGCAGGTCTTCCGTTCCCCTGGCCTGGACCTGCTGCAGAAAGACCGCGAGTTCGTGGATGCGCTCCGGGCAATCCGGCAAGGCGTCGATGCGGGCGAACTGGTCGACCGCGGCCTTCAATCGGAAGGACCCGCCCGCGTTGTCGAAGAAGAGGCGCTCGCGGCCGTTCATGTCGTGGTCGACGTAATGGAAGCGGCTCTTCACCTCCTTCATCAATGCGTCGGAAAAGAGTTCGCCTTCAGCGATGTTCATTCTGGTGTTCCATGGTTCGGCAAGAGTTGATTTTCGAAGCGGTGAAAGATTTCCAAAAGCGATATTTTTGGATACGATTCAATGAGAAAAAGAGGCCTCAACCATGATGACTTTCAAGCAGCTCGAGGCGCTTTACTGGATCGGCGAACTGGGCAGCTTCGCGCTGGCCGCACACAAGCTGCACACCTCGCAGTCGGCGGTGTCCAAGCGGGTCCACGAACTCGAGATGGTGTTCGACACCGAGCTGTTCGATCGCAGCCAGCGCTCCGCGCGCCTCACCGACAAGGGCGAGGAGATGTTCGTGCTGGCCAGGAAGCTGCTCGATCAGCGCGACGCCGCGGTCGAGCAGTTCAGCCGGGTCGACGTGATCGAACGCCGCGTTCGCATCGGCGTCACCGAGCTCACGGCGATGACCTGGCTGCCGCGCTGGGTCGAGCTGATCCAGGAGCACTACCCCAAGGTCACCCTCGAGCCGGACGTGGACAGCAGCGTCAACCTGCGCGAGAAGGTGCTCGCAGACGAACTGGACCTGATCGTCGTGCCCGATGCATTCGCCGATACGCGCATTCCCAAGAAGGCGATCGGCAAGGTCGAAAGCGCCTGGATGTGCAAGCCGGGCCTCGTCAAGAGCGGCAAGCCGATCCGCGTGCACGAACTCGCGAGCCACCGCATGCTGATCCAGGGCGTCAAGTCCGGGACGGGTCTGCTCTACGACAGCTGGATGAAGGACCTGGGTGTCCAGCCTTCGAACCCCATCGTCATCCACAACCTGGTGGCCTTGATCGGATTGACGATCTCCGGCCTGGGCGTGAGCTACCTGCCCAAGGAAGCGGTGCGCCAGATGCTGGAAGAAGGATCGCTGGCGCTCATCAAGGTGACGCCCGCCCTGCCGCCCGTCACCTACGTCGCGATGTACAAGGGCGAGCACCGGAGTTCGCTGCTGGCATCGATCATCATGCTGGCGCAGTCGTGCTGCGACTTCACCCGGATGTTTCAGGCCGTCAAGGGCTGAGGTCTCACACGCCCTTGTTGTTGGGGTTCTTGTAGATTTCCTTCACCGCCTCGGTCATCGGAAAGTTGAGATTCGCGTTGGTCGGCGGGATCGGCTTCATGAACCACTTAGCATAGATCTGCTCGATGGCGCCCGACTTCATCAGGTCGGTCACCGTCTTGTCCACCAGTTCCTTGAACTGCGGATCATCCTTGCGGTACATGATGCCGTAGGGTTCCTGGCGCAGCGATTCCGCGGTGAGGATCTTGAAGTCGCCCGGCTTCGGCGACGTGGCGATCAGGCCCGCTAGCTGCACGTCGTCGAGGATGTAGGCCACCGTGCGATCGGATGCGAGAAGCAGGAATCCGTCTGCGGTGTCTTTTGCGGCCAGTTCCTGAACATCGATGTTTCCGGATTTGCGATAGGCACGCAAAAGTTGAACGCCGGTGCTGCCGGAGACGGTCGAGACCGTCTTGCCGTTCAACTCGGCCAACGAGTTGATGCCTGAATCCTTCTTCACGGCCGCCGTGATGCTGGTGACGAAATGGCTCGGCGCGAAAGCCACCTGCTGCTGCCGCTGGACCGTGTTGGTGGTGGTCGCGCAGTCGAGGTCGACGGTGCCGTTCGTCAGCAGCGGGATGCGGTTGGTCGAGGTCAGGATCGTGTAGCGCACTTCCAGATTGGGCATGCCGAGCCTGGCCTTGATCGCATCCACGATCTTCAGGCAGATGTCGTTGGTGAAGCCGACCGGGTCGCCGCCGCCGGTGGGCTTGTAAGAGAACGGGATCTGGCTGTCGCGGCCGCCGATCGAGATGCTTCCGCTCGCCTTGATCTTGCTCAGCGTGTCGTTTTGAGCCAGCGCCGTCGAGCACAGCAGCGCGGCGCCGAGGCCAAGCGCCAAGGAGAGTCGAAATTTCATCTGAAGCTTTCGGGAAGGTTGCGTTGCTGCAGATTCTCGAAGCGGTCACCGGTTTCCAAAAGCGATTTATTTTCATCGACTTGGAAGCCATAAAGTGATCGGATAGGCGCAAGCACTACGAGTTCTCGTCGTTCGACGGCCATGTGGCTGTCATCCTTCTCAACCATTCTTTGGAGCGAATCGGCACCTGAATCAACCCATCCAACAGAACGCTCATGCTCGCATCCGTCTCCGCATCGCCCAGCCCGTCGCAGCAGGCAGCCATCGATCATGCAGCGGCAGACAGAGCCGCCGAAGAGCAGCGGCGCCAAGCCGAGGAAGCCGCGCGCAGGGCCGCCGAGGAGGCCAGGAGGCGCGCGGATGAAGCCAGGAAGCTGGCCGAGGATGCGCGCAAGAAGGCCGACGCGGGCGCCAGCACACAGGCCTTGCTCGAAAAGGCGCAGAAGGCCGCGAAGCCGGTGTTCGATGCGCAGGCGCAGGGCGGCGACGGCACGAAGGAGCAGAAAGGCGCGCTCGACGTCGCGGTCAGCGACTGGCTGGAGGCCGCGCAGCAGGACATGCGCAGCGCGGGCCTGAAGGCGCAGGCCGAAGGCAAGAATCCGAACGCCGCCATCGACCACGAAGCCGCGAAGATCAACAAGGCCATCGATGCGGGCGGCGTGTTCGACCCGAAGGCGATGGGCGACCACGTCGACAAGGCGCAGAGCGGCGTGAAGGCCGAGACCCCGGCGATCCGGCAGTTGCGCAGCGAGCAGTACGGCGTCAACCGCTCGGGCAGGAAGCAGGTCGCCGATGCAAGCACCGCAGCAAGCGATGCCGATGCTGCGGCCGTCAAGGCCGAGACCTACGCGGCAAGCTTCGGAGACCTCCCCGGCGGCAACGACACCCTCATCACCGCCAAGCAGAACGCCAAGGACGAGGCCGCACGGCTGCGCAGCCTGGCGAACCAGGCCGATGCGAAGCTTGACGGACTCGTCAAGGCCTTCGGCACCAGCGACCCCTCCGACCCCGGCAACCCCAAGACCAACATCGTCGGCTCGGTCAATGCGGACTACAACGCCCGCGTGGCCGACCTCGAAGTCAAGAACCTGAGCGCGAAGTACGACCGCGCCGTCGCCGGCGGCGACGCCGCCAAGATCGGCGCGGCCGAGACCGCGCTGCGCGAGGCGCAGGACGGGCAGCGCTACATGCACGCCCTGCGCGACGACGAGGCCGCCGGGCTCGATCGCAGCGACAGCGAGATCGAGTACACCGCTGCGGAAGGCGCGTGGAACGCCGAGGCGCAGCAGCAGCCCGGCACCTACACGGTGACCGAGCACGACGGCGACAGGAAGTCCACGAAGACTGCCAAGGCCGAGGGCTACGACCCCGCCTTCTGGGCCAAGCCGAACAGCGAGGAAGGCAAGAAGGTCCAGGCGGTCGACGGCAAGTACTGCTACGTCGATGGCGACAAGAAGACCGAACTCCATCCGGCGACCGCGCGCCTGTGGGCGGCCCACGACAAGCGCGAGGCATCCACGAAGCAGGAGGGCGTGACCGGCATGGCGCTGAGCAAGGTCAAGGAAGACCTGATCTGCGGCACCGACGGCAGCGGCCCCAAGCTCGATGCGGGGCGCTACATCGACAACGCCGACGCCATCAACCAGCGCCTGATCGATGCCAATGACGCGGTGACCAAGGCCGCGCCGAAGGACCTCGGCGCGGCGCTGGAGAAGCAGCGCACCGCGCAGGCCGAGTTCAACGCGCTGAAGGCGATGCAGGACCTGCGCAGCGCCGAGCGCGAACAGGCCGCGGGCAAGCCGGTGGACGACGCCAGGCTCGAAGGCCTGCGCGACACGGCGCGCGAGGCGCAGCGCAAGCACGAGGCGTCGAAGCCCGAGCTCTCGCCCGCCGATGAAAAGAAGATGCGCGAGGTGCAGCTGCCCCAGGTGCGGAAGGACTCCCAGGCCCAGGCCGACGAGGTCGACAGGCTCACTGCCCCCGGCAGCACCGCCACCGAAGCGCAGCGCAACAGGGCGCAGGACGAACTCGACGCGCTGAAGCTCACCCAGCGCGACTATGAGACCCGGCTCGAACTGATCGATGCCGATCGCGACTCGTATGCCGCGCAGCACCAGTACGGCCAGACGACATTCGCCAAGCCGCAGCTGTCGATGTTCATGAAGAACGGCCAGTCGGTCACGGGTGATGTCTACCCGCAGAACTACGACCCGACCTGGAATCTCAAGCCCGGCGCGGACGGCAAGGTCAGCGCCGAGGGCTTGCCGCGCGGGCTCTCACCCGACGACATCGAAGTGCGCTACGACCCCTGCGGCGGCGGCTACACGGTCGAGATCAAGAAGGACTCCGAGGTCATCGGCTGGCAGAAGTCCGAGCGCTACGGCGACCTGCGCAACTTCACCGTGCGCGAGGGCGACTACAAGATGAACCCCGCCGCGGCGCGGCTGTGGGAGTCCTCGGAGTTCGGCAACGGGCGCCTGGCGCAGGCGCGCGCCGAACGCGGCAAGGTCGAGCAGCTCTTGACCGATGCCAGGGCCGAGGCGCCGCCCGCGCCGGATGCCCAGCCGCCGATCGGGCCCGACGGCAAGCCGGTGCCGACGCTGCGCCTGGGCGACGACCTCACGCAGCGCAAGAAGACCGTGGACCAGAGCGTCGGCGATGCGACCACCGCGCGCGACAAGGCGCAGGCCGCCTACGGCACCGGCACCGGCGACCGTACCCAGCTCAAGAACGAACTCGACGATGCCAATTCGCGCCTCGCCATCGCGAAGGACGAGCGAGCCGCCGTGGACGCGGTGCTCCTGTGGCAGGAAGCCCACCGCGCACGCCAGCTCTACGAGGCCAACGAACGCGCGGGCCGCGCGCAGTCGGTGTGCTACGCCAAGCCGCCGTCCGAGCTGGAGAGCGATGCGCGCGCCAGTGCGGTCGCGGCGCGCGGCAAATGGCTGGACACGCACAACAGCTTCTACACCGACACCGCAAAGCGCGATCTCGGCGCCGCGCAGGCGGCGCACGACAAGTGGAAGCGCGACAACCCCACGCTGGCCGAGACCGGCAGCGAAACCTGGAAGTCGCTGCAGGCGGCCCATGCCAAGGCCGATGTCGCCAAGCGCTACCAGGTGGCCGGCGCCACCGGGAGCGCGAGCGCGCGCGAGCAGGACTTCATCGCCCAGAACCTGCGGCCCGACCAGCACGACGACGGGGCCGAGCTCTACAAGCTCTTCATGAAGGACCCGAAGGTGATGGCGCAGTCCATCATCAACAGCCACTACGTGCAGTACGGTGGCCAGTTCACGCAGATGCAGAGCCGCACGCAGCTTGAGAACCAGGTCGCTATCGCGCTGGGCTGGAAGCCCGACATCGAGCTCGATCCGGCGACGCCGGCCAACAACGAGCGCCTGCAGCAGACGCAGAACCTGTTTCCGAAACTCGGCAAGGCGCAGAAGGAAGTCCTGGACAAGACGGTGGACAAGCTCGTCGAGCTCGGCGGCGACAAGGCCAAGGTGATGGTGCTGCCGGTGGTCTACGGGCTCGAGGGCGAGAACGGCGGCATCGTGAAGACGGCGCTGTTCAAGGTCGAGGCCCGGCCCGGCGAAGTGAAGTACGTCGACGAGCAGGGCTGGGAATACAAGAGCCTCGGCGACTACCGCGCCAACAACAGCCTGCCGGTGGAAGGCGTCAACCTCGTGACGCCCGAAGACGGGAACTTCTCGCTCGACGCCGACGGCAACGTCAAGCTCTTCAGCGGCGATGCGCGCACCGAGACGGGCTGGGAGAGCTTCAGGCGCAAGGCGCACCTGGACGTGGTGGCCGGCGTCGTCGGGCTGGTCGCGGGCGTGGTGCTGACAGTGGGCTCGCTCGGCACCCTGTCTGCGCCCGGCGTGATGCTCATCGCGGGCTCGGCGGCCGCGCTCGCGGCCGGCTACGGCATCGCGACCTCGACCGAGAGCCTGGTCAAACAGGGCAGCCACGGCCAGGACATCAACTTCTTCACCAGCGCGCAGGCGCGCATGGACTGGATGAACCTGGGCTTGTCGGTGGTGAGCGTGCCGGTGATCGGCGCCTCGACCCGCGCCACCATGCAAGCCATGCGCGCGCGCAATGCGCTCGAGGCCGCGACGGCGGCGCGCGGGGCCAAGGACGTGGCGGCGGCCGACAAGCATTTCGCGGATTTCGTGCGCTATTCGCAAAGCGCCGAAGCCTGGGGCAAGCCCGCCGCGGCACTGGCCAAGCCGCTGGGGGTGGGCAGCGCCGTGGCTTTCGAGGAGGGTGCGCGCTACCTGATACAGCACTGGGAGCACATGACGCCGGGCGAGCGCGAAAAGCAGCTCGGCATGATGGGCTTGAACCTGGCCGGCTTCGCCTCGCCGGCATTCGCGCGCGGCTACGTTCGCATCCAAAACGCGGTCAAGCCGCAGCTGAACAATGCGCGACCGCAGACCGTGTCCACGGCCCACGCGACGGAAGATCCGCTGCAGCCCTTCCGCGAATCGGCGGCGCCGAACAGGATCACCGGCCCCACCAAGGCCTTGTTCGCGTTCGGTGCGACCCAGGGCGGCGCCATCACCGCGAAGCTGTTCGGCGCGGGCGGCTTCTACGATAGCGTGACCGGCGGCGCATGGGCGACCTGGGTGAACCAGACCCGCGGCCTCGGCACGCGCGGCGCCTACTACACCGGCAAGCGCGGGCTGGAGAACGCGCTCGAACTCGCGCGCACCGGCGATGCCGCAGGCGCCGTGAAGCAGGTCGAACTGGTGGCCAAGCGCGCGCCGCTGCGCGGCTTGTCGCCGGCCGAGATCGCGAACAAGAAGCAGAAGGCCATCGACCAGCTGAGCGAATTCGGCGAGGCTTCGGCGCGCTACCAGCAGGGGCTCAAGGCATCCGGCGTGCCGGACGATCGGGTCGAGACCTTCCCTGTCCGCCTGGCCTCGGAAGCCGAGATCAAGGCCGGCGCCGAGCAGAAGCTGCCCGACATGGCGGATGGAACCCTCGTCGGCGCGATCCCGAAGGCGCAGGTGCTGCGCCACGCACTGCGCGACCCGAGCGCGTCGCCCGAGGCGCTCGCGCAGGCGGTCGATGCCTACCGTGACGGGGAAGCTCCGGCGCTCGCCGTTTTCGAACGGTTGCGCCCGGAGACGCGCGACAGGCTGGTGGCCGCACGGGATGCGGAACTGGCCTACGGAAAAGTCCGAAGCATGGTGAACGAAGAGGGCAACCTCATCAACATGAAGGACGTGCAGGGCGCCCTCGGAAGCACCATGCACATGGGTTCGCGCGTGGGCGCGTCCTTCAAGTATCTGGCCCTTGGCTTTGCGACCAATTCCGGCTTGGGCGGAAGCTACAACTTCATCAAGCACGCCATCACCCCCGACGCATGGAACAGTGCCAAGGGCGGCCTGCGCACAGCGGGCCTTTCCGGCGAGGTGGTGGGCAACGTGCCGAACATCGGCATCCAGTGGAACTACCTGAGCGCGCTCAGGACGCGCACGAAGTTTTCGGACGCCGGGCCCGAAAGCCAGGTGCCGATCGCGGACGTCAAGGCCTATCTCGACAAGCGTCTGCAACGCATGGAATGGCTGCACGACAAGTGGTGGTCGGGCGCCGAGAAACGATTGCCCGAAAGCGTCAGGCTCAAGGCGCAGAAGTCGATGGACGAGGACAAGCTCGCGCTCGATCAGGCCAACCAACGCGGCGACCCGGCGCCGATGGTGAACCGCACCTATTCCAAGCATGTGCTCCTGCGCAAGGGGGAGGCGGCCAAGCGCATGAAGGAGATCAAGGACGCCATCGCCGAAGCCACGAAGACCGGCGACGACTCGCAGCTGCGGCAGATGGCCAAGACCGAAAGCGAGAAGGCCGCGAAGTCGATGAACACCGCGAGCGACTTCATGACGCTGCCGAGCATGTACCGCTACACCTTCATGGGCGTGCTGCTTGCTTCAAATGGACATCCGGTGCTGGCGGGCCTCACGATGTTCCACGGCATCGTGTCGAACGGCGGCTGGCTGCGCGCGCAGCAGGGCAAGGGCACGATCTACGGCATCAAGATGGCGCCCACCGGCCTCTACGAAGGCAATGGCCTGTTCGGCGTGGGCAAGCGGCTCGGGCGCGGCTACAACGAGGTGCTCGACAAGCTGCCGGACAGCGCCGGCGAGAAGCTGGCAAGCCTGGCGCAGAAGACGCCGGTGGTGAAACGCTTTGCGCAGCACACCGACAACCTGTTCGAGTCCCTGAAGCTGGGCGCCTCGGCGGAGTCCGCCGCCAACCGTCGCCGTATCCGGCTGCTGCTGACCGGCGCCACCGTGCCGACGGTGAATCTCATCGTGGCGCTGACTTCGGACGACGACAAGAAGACGCCGCCGGCCCAGCAGCCGGTGGCGCCGCTGCCCTCGAGGCCCAGCAGTCCGGCGCCGACGACACCCTCATCGCCCACGCCGCCGGACGATCCCGGCACGCCTAGACCGCCAGACCATCCGCCGCAGCCGCCGCAGCCGCCGGTCAGGCCGATCTTCGTCACGGTCGACGGCGACCGCCGCGAGACCGCCACGCTGCGGGGGATCTCGGAACACAACCTGCAGACATTGCTGACGCCAACGGAAATCGCCGCCGCTCGGCAGGAGGGCGGGAAGAACCACGTCACCAGCGAGGCACTGTCGCAGCTGTTCAACCTCAATCCGCGCTTCGACCGGCGGCTGATGGACGGCACCGCGACCCATCTCGAAGGAGACCCGGACACCTTGATCGACGGCTGGAAGATCAAGGTCGGCCAGACCGGAACTTCGAGCTGAGGCGACGGCGCAGGACCAGGGCCTGTGAACAGGCCTTACAGCGGAAACGCCTCCAGCCCCGGCTGCCCCTCGGCCCCCTTGACCGGCGTGTGCGCCACGTTCATCACCCAGCAGACCATCGTGAAATAGCCCACCAGCGCGCTGAGCTCGACCACCGCCTGCTTGCCCAAGCGCGCCTCGGCCGCGGCATAGGTCGGTTCGCTCACGCCGTGGTGATGCAGCAGCTCCAGCGCGAGGTCGAGCGCGAGCTGCTCGTCGTCCGCCAGCGGTGCCGCGCGACGGCCGAGGCGCAGCGCTTCGATGGCCTCGGCGCTCACGCCGGCCTTGACCGCCGCCGTCGCATGCAGCACCCACTCGAACTGGTTGCCCACGTGGCGCGCGACCGCGCATGTCACGAGCTCGCGCACGCGCGCATCGAGTTGGCTGTCGAAGCGCAGGTATTCGCCGAGGCTGCCGATGCGCTCCATCAGCACCGGGCTCTGCAGCAGGGGAATGAAGGGACCGAAGACCGCCTTGCGCGGGCCGTCGATCAGCGCCTGGGCGGCGGCGCGCTGCGCCTCGGACATCGCGTCGGCTGCCGGCATCGGCAGGCGCTCGGTCCAGGGACGGGTGTGGCCTTGTTCGATCATGGATGGATTCCTTTTTCAACGGGGAGAAACGGGGATCATGCGCGGAGCAGCCACCACGCGCTGCCGAGCAGCGCCACGGCACCCACGGCCAGCGCGATGAAGAGCCCGCCGAAGCCTTGTGCACTGCCGCTCAACGCGGACGAGAGCACCGGCCCGGCCATCTGGCCGATGGCGAAGGCCGCGGTCATGCGGCCGAGCGCGCGGGTCGGGTCGCCCGCGGTGCGCGCCCTCGCCTCCTGCATGCCGGCCATGGTGGCGACCATGAAGGTGCCGCCCGCCAGCAGCGCGGCCAGCAGTACGGTCGAGGCCGACAGGTGCAGCACCGGCAGCAGGCAGCCCAGCGCCATCAATACATGGCTGCCGGCCAGCACATGGCGCCGCGCGACCCGCGCCAGCACCACGCTGGCGAGCAGGGTCGACACCGCGGCCGCCGTGCCGAACACGGGCCAGGCGGCGCCGAACACGGCCGGATCGTCGACCACCGCGCGCGCCAGCACCGGAAGAAAGGTGGCCGGCAGGATGTAGCCGAAGCCGAGGATGCCGTAGCAGATCACCAGGCCCCAGGGCACGCCGCCGGAGGACGTTGCGCTCGCGGAGGCTTGCGCGACCGTGCCGCGCGGCATCAGCACGGCCACCGCGAGCAGCCCCACCAGCGCCAGCGCACCCAGTTGCAGCCACAGCGCATCGGGCGAGACGCCGGCCGCGCCGGCGTGCCAGCAATAAAGGCCGGCCAGCGCGATGCCGGCGCCGACGCCGGCGTAGAGCAGGCCCGGCCCCGCGGGACGATCGAAGCGCGCGAGCCAGGCCAGGCACCAGACGCTGGTGCTGACCAGCGCCCAGGCGCTCGCGACGCCGGCGACGAAACGCAGCAGGACCCACAGCGCGAGCGAATCGGTCCAGCCCATCGCCGCGGTGGTGAGCGCGATCGCGGCCAGCGCGAGCAGCCCGACACGCTGCGGGGACAGTGGGATGCGCGCGGTGCTGAGCGCGCCCAGCAGATAGCCCGCGTAGTTGGCGGCGGCGAGCCAGCCGCCGGCCGCGACGTCTGCGCTGCCGGCGCGGATCATGAGCGGCAGCATGGGCGTGAAGGCGAAGCGGCCGATGCCCATCGCCATGGCCAGCGCAAGCAGGCCTGCGGCGCAGACGGCAAGGAAGGAAGCCTTCGGCGCGGTGGCAACGGCATTCGACATGGCCAGTGATTAGACGCAGAATGTGCATGCGCCACAAATGAATTATTCAGAACAACCATTCTTTCTATGAGAACGATCGACCTCGACTCGCTGGAGATCTTCCGCACCGTGGTGGCCGAGGGCGGCGTGATCCGCGCTGCCGACAAGCTCAACCGCGTGCAGTCGAACGTCACCACCCGCATCCAGCAGCTGGAAGAGCGGCTCGGCCACAAGCTGTTCCAGCGCCGGGGCCGCTCGCTTGAGTTGGCGCCGGCGGGGCACAAGCTGCTGCCCTATGCCGATCGCCTGCTGCGCCTGGCCGAGGAGGCGGAGAGCGAGCTGCGCAGCGACCTGCCGCTGGGCACCTTCAGGCTGGGTTCGCTCGAGAGCACCGCCGGCAGCCGCCTGCCGCCGGTGCTCTCGCGCTTCCACAAGCTCTATCCGGGCGTGGTGGTCGAGCTGGTCGCCGGCACCACGGGCGCGCTGCTCAAACGGGTGCATGACTTCGACATCGAGGCGGCCTTCGTGTCGCAGCCTTTCCCGGCGCAGGGCCTGGAGACGCTGGCGGTGTTCGAGGAAGAGCTGGTGCTGGTCACCGCGCGCAGCATCGCCTCGGTCACGCGGCCGGCCGACCTGGCAGGCGCCACGCTGATCGCCTTCGCCCAAGGCTGCTCGTACCGCCAGTTGCTGGAGCAGTGGCTGGGCAAGAGCAGCGTGGTGCCGGCGCGCTCGCTGGAGTTCTCGTCCTACCAGGCGATGATCGCCTGCGTCGCGGCCGGGACTGGCTTTGCCATCGTCCCGCTCTCGGTGCTGAAGGCGCTGCGCGCGACCGCCGACGTGCAGCAGCACGCCCTGCCGGAACGCATTCGCAGCAACCGCACGCACCTGGTCTGGCGCGGCACGCCTTCGGTGGCGCTGGCACGGCTGACTGAGATGCTGGGCAAGGCCTGATACCGACGGTGGTGATGCAGGCTGCGCGCCGCCGAAGGCGTCGGGGGTGTTTTGGGGAAGCCGGATACCGGCACAACGCTTCCCCGCAAAGGCGCCCGCGGGTCCGGGGCGGCGCGCCTGTGTGGCGCCGAGAAGCGCAGCGCAGCCGGCCGCACGCCTGCCGAAGGACAGGCGTGCTTCGTGATCTGACTTGCCGCAGCTGTTTGAGCGCAGTGAACGAAGTGAACGCAGCGAGTTCTGCGGCAGGCCGGCTGCGCGAGCATCGCAGGGGAGTCGGCGCTTTAGCGCCGACCGCCACACCGAAGCGCCGCGCCGGACCCGTGGGCGCCTTTGCAGCGCGCGGCACGCTCGTGAGTCGGTACAAGCCGCCGGCTCAGGCCAGCGCCGTGGCCGGCGGCTCGGCACCGGCGATCTGCCGCAGTGCGCGCTCGAACACCTCCACCGGCTGGCCGCCGGAGATCAGGTGCTTGTTGTTGATGATGATGGCGGGCACCGAGTGGATGCCGGCGTCGGTGTAGAGGCGCTCGCGCTCGCGGGTCTCCGCCGCGTACTCGTCGCTCTCCAGGATGGCACGCGCCCGCTGCGGGTCGAGGCCGGCCTCGGCGGCCAGGCGCGCCAGCAGCTCGGGATCGGAGGGGTTCTCGCCGTCGGTGTGGCAGGCCTTGAGCAGCGCCTTCTTGAGCGCCACCTGCTTGACGCCGTTTTCGAGCGCGGCCCAGTGCAAGAGGCGGTGCGCATCGAAGGTGTTGTAGACGCGCGAGCGCCCTTCTTCGCGGAACTTGAAACCCACCGCCGCACCGCGCGCACGGATCGCCTCGCGCGCCTGCGCCTGCTGCTCGCGCGAGGAACCGTATTTCTGGTTCAGGTGCTCGAAGGCATCCTGGCCCTCCCGCGGCATCTGCGGATTGAGTTCGAAGGGCTGGAAATGCAGTTCGGCGCTGATCTCGGGCGCCACGCGTTCGAGCGCGGCTTCGAGGGCACCGAGGCCGACGGCGCACCAGGGGCAGGACACGTCGGATACGAAATCGATCTTGAGGCGGGCGGTCATAGATGGTCCTTCATCGTCAGAGGCTGCGCCAGAAATCGATCAGCAGCTGGCTGAATTCCACCGGCCGCTCGACCGCGCTCAGGTGCGCCGCATCGATGGTGGCGAGGCGCGCGCCGGGAATGGCGGCGACCATGGCCTCGGACATCGCGAGTGGCGTCGCCTCGTCGCGCAGGCCGGCGATCACCAGCGTGGGCGTCGTGATCGCGCGGTTGCTCTCGCGGAAGTCGATCGCGCTCACCGCGTCGCAGCTCGCGATGTAGCCGGCGGCATCGGTGCCGACCAGCGTGTCGTTCAAGCGGCGTGCGGCCTCGGCGCCCTCGGGCGTGGCCACGTACGCGGGCGTGATCCAGCGCACCAGGGCGCCGGGTGCGATCGCGGCCACGCCCTCGGCCTGCACGGTCTCGACGCGTGTGCGCCAGGGTGCCTGGTCGGGGTAGTAGGCCGACGAATTGGCGATCACGACGCTCTTCAGCAGCTGCGGATACTTCGGCGCCAGCGCCTGCGCCGTCATGCCGCCCATCGAGAGGCCGACGAAGTGCACCGGCTCGCCCTCGGCCTCGCGCTCGATCAGCGCTGCCGCGTCCTCGGCCAGCGCCTGCAGGCTGAACGGGCCGGCCACCACTTCCGAGCTGCCATGGTTGCGGTGGTCGTAGCGCAGCACGGTGTGGGCGCAGGCCAGCACGGCAGCCACCTCGTCCCACATGTGCAGGTCGCAGCCCAGCGCATGGCTCAGCACGACGATCGGGCCTTCACCCTCGCGAATGACATTCAGACGGCTCATGGCTTTCCCTTGGGCTCTTCGAGCAGGCCCTTCTCGCGCAGGATGCCGGTGGCGATGCCGAAGGCATGGTTGGCCACCGGCACGCCGCAGTAGATGGCGGCCATCATGATCACTTCCTTGATCTCCTCGGGCGAAAGCCGCGATTCGGGCGGGCCGTCGAGCGCGGCGCGCACGTGCATCGCAAATTCTTCATACGCATGGATGCCCAGCATCATCGACAGCACCATGAAGCGGCGCGTCTTGTCGCCCAGCGCCGGGCGGCCCCAGATGTCGTTCCATGCATGGCGCGTGATCAGTTCCTGGAACTCGCTGTTGAAGGCATTGCGGTTGGCCAGCGACTTGTCGACCCAGGCGTCGCCGAGGATGCGGCGGCGGTTGAGAAGACCGGCTTCGTAGTCGGGGGAAGTCATCGTGCAGTATTTCGTGTGTCGAGTTGGGTTTGCAAGGCCTTGACCTGCGCCAGCGCGATCGTGCCGGCCGGCTCGGCGAGCGCCGGATCAAACCATTCGTCCGCGGCTTCGCCTGGAAGTTCCGCGCGCAGCCGGTCGATGTTGGCACGCATGCGCGCCGCATCGATCTGCAGGCCGGGCAAGGCGCCGGCCAGCGCGCGCACGCTGCCGTGGGCGGACATCAGCAACTGGGGCCATTCGCCCAGCTCGGCCTGCCAGGCGCCGAGCGCGCGTTCGTGCTCCTGCGGCATCGCGGCCAGCAAGGCGGCCACGCGCTGCGGCGCGCGCTGCGCGGCCGCCAGCGCCACCATCGAGGCCACCGGGTTGCGCTTGTGCGGCATCGCCGAGGAGCCGCCGCGTCCGGGCTCGCTGGGCTCGGCCACTTCGCCGACTTCGTACTGGCCCATGAGCGCGATGTCCTTCGCGATCTTGCCGAGGCTGCCGACCATCAGGCCCAGCTCGCAGCCCAGCGCGACCCATTCGTCGCGCTGGGTGTGCCAGGTCGCGCCCGGGTCGCCCAGGTCCAGTTCCGCGGCCATGCGCTGCCGCACCGCGGGCCCCTGCCCTTTCATCTGCGCCAGCGTGCCCACAGCCCCGCCGAGCTGCAGCTGCAGCGCGCGGCGCGCGGCCTCGGCCAGCCGCGCGCGGCTGCGCACCAGCGGCGCGGCCCAGCCCGCGCACTTGAGCCCGAAGCTCGTGACCGAGGCCGGCTGCATCAGCGTGCGGGCGAGGATCGGCGTCGCGGCGTGGCGCTTGGCATGCGCGAGCAGCGCCTGCGCCGCCTTCACCAGGTCGGCCTCGACCAGTGCCACCGCCTCGCGCGTGACCAGCGCCATCGCGCTGTCGATCACGTCCTGGCTGGTGCTGCCGAAATGCACGTAGGGCACGGCGTCGGCATTGAACAATCCGACTGCTTCCTTGAGGCTCTTGACCAGCGGGATCGCCACGCTCCCGGCGCGGCCGCTGTCGCGCACGATCTTGGCGACATCGAACAACTCGACCTTGCAGCTGCCGGCGATCGAATGCGCCGCCGATTCGGGAATCAGGCCCTCGGCCGCCTGCGCGCGCGCGAGCGCGGCCTCGAAGCGCAGCATCGCGCCGACGAAGTTGTGGTCGCTGAAGGCGGCCAAGGTCTCGGACGTGGAGAGGAAGCCTTCGAAGATGCTCATGGCTAGTAGGCGATCTTCGCCACGGCGCGCAGGTCTTCCGGCGTGGCGGTGCCGAAGCCGAAGAACTCGAGGTAGGCAGGGATCATTTCGAACAGCATGTCGGTGCCGACCTGGACCGCGCAGCCTTTGTCGCGTGCGGCCCGCAGCAGCGGCGTGTACTCGGATTTCATCACGACCTCGCCGACGAAGGTGGAGGGCGCGATGCGGTCGATGTCGAAGGGTAGCGGATCGTTCTCCTTCATGCCGAGCGGCGTGGCATTGACCACCACGTCGTAGCCGGCGGGGTCGCTGGAGCCGGTGGCTACGCCCAGCTTCGGGTAGTGCGTGGTGAGCCGGCCCGCGAGCGCTTTGGCCGACGCCGCGCTGGCATCGAACAGCGAAAGCTGCGCGACGCCGGCCGCGGCCAGCGAGGCGGCGATGGCCGAGCCGACGCCGCCGCAGCCCGAGACCAGCACGCGCGCGCCTTGGAGCGCGCGGCCCTTGCGCAGCACGCCGCGCACGAAGCCGGCGCCGTCGAACTGGTCGCCCACGAGCGTGCCGTCAGCGCGCTTCAGCACCGCATTGCAGGCGCCCGCGATCCGGGCGGCCGGGGCGAGCTCGTCGACCAGGTCCATGGTCGTGATCTTGTGCGGCATGGTGACGAGCGCGCCGCGGATGTTGGTGAGCCGGAACAGCGACGCGAAGGCGGCCGCATAGTCCTCGGCCTTGATGCCCATCGGCACCACGACGGCGTCGATGCCCTGCTGATCGAACCAGGGGTTGTAGATCATCGGCGCCTTGAAGCTCTCGGTGGGATAGCCGATGTGCGCGATGAGGGTGGTCTTGCCGGAAATCATCTTCTTCATCCTGTTGGAATCGCGACCCGAAGGCCGGTATGCGCGGCCTCGGCGACCGCAAGGGTGACAGCCAGCGTGCGCATGGCATCGCGCACGGTAACTCGGGGCGGCACTTCGCGCCGCACCACGGCGCAGAAATGATCGAGCTGCCGCGCGAGCGGATCGCTTTCGTGCACATCGATCCTGCTGCGTGCCAAAGGGTGGAACCACGAGGCCGCACCGGCGTACTCGAAGACGCGCAGGGTGGGCACCTGCAGCGAGCCGTGCGTGCCGGCGATGATGTAGCAGTCCTGGTCCGCGTGGTGGTCGTAGGCCTTGTTCTCGCCCGAGCTCTGCTCCCAGCTGCGCGGACTGGCCGCGGCATCCGACAGCATGAAGGTGCCGAGCGCGCCGTTGGCGAAGCGCAGGTTGATCGCCACCGTGTCCTCCACCGCGAAGCCGCGTGCCGCATGGGAAGCGAAGGCCTGCACCTCGACGATCTCGCCCACCAGCGCGCGCAGGTTGTCGATCTCGTGCACCAGGTTGATCAGGATCGGCCCGCCGCCCTTCTGACGGCGCCAGGCGACCTCGAAGTACTCGTCGGGCTTGTGGAAGGTGGCGCTGGCCGTCACCGCCACCAGCTTGCCGAGGCGGCCGCTCGCGATCGTCTCGCGCGCGGCTTCGAGAACGGCGCCGTGGCGCCGGTGATGGCCGACCAGCACCGGCACGTTCGCGGCCTCCACCGCCGCGGCCAGCCGCTCGGCTTCCGCCAGCGAATCGGCCACCGGCTTCTCGACCAGCGCCGGCACGCCGGCCTGGACGCAGGCCAGGGCACCGGGCACATGCAGCGCGTTCGGCGTGGCCAGGATCACGCCGTCGGGCCGCGCCGCGGCGAGCAGCGCTTCGAGGTCCGGGTACAGCGGCACGCCGGCCTCGGCCGCCAGCACGGCTGCGCTCGGGAACGGGTCGGCAAAGCCGATCAGTTCGCAGCTGCTGCTCGCAAGCATGCGCATCCAATGCGCCCGGCCGATCAGGCCGGCGCCGGCGATCGCGAAGCGCAGTTTCCTGTTCATCGCGCCTTCTCCTCAGACCGCGGCGGCTGGCGCCGCGGCATGCGCGCCGCCGAGGAACAGGCGCTCGATGTTCGGATCGGCCAGCAGTTCGGAGGCCGGCTTGTGCAGCACCAGCCGGCCCGATTCGAGCGCGATGGCCTCGTCGGCCATCTTGAGCGCGCTCTTCACGTTCTGCTCGACCATCAGCACCGTGGTGCCCTGGTCGGCGAGCCTGCGCAACAGCCTGAACACGTCCTGCACCACCACCGGCGAGAGGCCGATCGAGGGTTCGTCGATCAAGAGCACCCTGGGCCGCAGCAGCAGCGCGCGGCCGACCTCGAGCTGCTTCTGCTCGCCGCCGGACAGCGACGCGGCCGCGCTGTGCATGCGCTCCTTCACGCGCGGGAAGAGTTCGAGCACTTCGGGGATGCGCTCGTGCGTGGTCTTCATGCCGAGCGTGATGCCGCCGAGCTCGAGGTTCTCGTAGGCCGTCAACTGGCCGAACAGATTGCGTCCCTGCGGCACGAAGGCGATGCCGTGCTTCACCAGCAGGTCCTTCGGGCTGGCGCCGGTGATGTCCTCGCCATCGAGCAAGACCCGTCCGTTGCGCACCTTGAGCAAGCCGAACAGCGTCTTGAGCACGGTCGACTTGCCCGCGCCGTTGGGCCCGAGCAAGAGCGTGATCTTGCCGCGCCTGGCCTTGAAGGACAGGTTGTTGAGGATCATGAAATCCTTGTAGCCCGCCAGCACGTTGTCGAATTCGATGCAGATGTCGGTGGTGGTCATGATCAATTCCCGAGATAGGCGTCGAGCACCTGCTTGTTGGCGCGAATCTCCGCCGGCGTGCCGATCGCCATCACCTTGCCCTCGACCATCACCATGATGCGGTGGCACAGGTCCATCACGAAGTCCATGTTGTGCTCGATCACGACGAAGCTGCCGCGGCGCGTGCGGTTCAGCTCCTTGAGCAGGGTCGAGAGTCCGCCGACCAGGCTGGGATTGACGCCGGCGCAGGGCTCGTCGAGCAGCACCAGGTCGGGCTCGCTCATGAAGGCCATGCCGATGTCCACCAGCTTCTGCTGGCCGTAGGAGAGCGTGCCGGCCTTCTTGTTCGCGACGTGGCGGATGCGGAACTGGTCGATCAGCGCGTCGGCCTTCGGCCCCAGGCCCGAGTCGCCGGGCGCGAACATGCGGCTCCACATGCTGCCCTGGTGCTCCTGCGCGGCGACGATCAGGTTCTCGCGCACGGTCATCTTGCCGAACACCTGCAGCGTCTGGAAGGTGCGGCCGACGCCGCGCCGGTTGAGTTCCAGCGGCCCCAGCTTGGTGACGTCCTCGCCTTTGAGCTCGATCCGGCCGGCATCGGGCGCGATCTGGCCCAGCATGCTGTTGAAGAGCGTGGTCTTGCCCGAGCCGTTGGGGCCGATCACGCCGAAGATCTCGCCGGGCTGCACCTCGAAGCTCACGCCGGCTACAGCCTGGATGGCGCCGTAGGCCTTGCTGAGATCGCTCACGCGCAGCACGGGTACGACCTGCTGCTCGGGCACGATGGCTTCCGCAAGCACGGCGTTCATGTGGCAGCTCCCATGCTCGCGGCTGCCGCCGATCGCGCGGCCGAGGCTTCACGCGCCTCGCGCCGGGCACGGATGCGATCGGGGATCGAAAGCAATCCGTCCGGCAGCCAGACCATCAGCACCACCACGGCGGCGCCGAACAGCGGAAGGTACCAGTCGGCCACGCCCGGCACGTCGCGCAGCCATTCGGGCACGATCACGCCGACCGCCGCGCCCAGCACCGGCCCCCAGAAGTAGCCGGGGCCGCCGACCACCACCATCAGGTACATCATGATCGAGGCCGCCACCGTGAAGGGCGCCGGCTCGATGAACTGCACCAGCGCGGCGAACAGCGCGCCGGCAACGCCCGCATAGGCGGCGCCGACGGCAAAGCTCAGCAGCGTGTAGCTGCGCACGCTGATCCCCAGGCTCTCGGCGCGGATCGGGTTGTCGCGCAGCGCGGTGAAGGCCTTGCCCCAGGGCGAGCGCAGCAGGCCCCACAGCAGCAGGCCGAGCAGCACGGCGACGGCGAGCACGAAGTAGTAGTAGGCCAGGTTGCCCTCCAGCGACAGCCCGGCCAGCTCGGGCCGCGCGATGTTGTTGATGCCGAAGGTGCCGCCGGTCAGCCACTCCTCGTTGCGCATCAGGAGCCAGATCGCGGTGTTGAAGCCCAGCGTGGCGAAGGCGAGGTAGATCGCCTGCACGCGCAGCGCCGGAAAACCCAGCGCAAGGCCGACGGCAAAGCACAGCAGCGCCGCCGCGGGCAGGCCCAGCCAAAAGCTGATGCCGGCCTTCATGAGGATCGCCACCGTGTAGGCGCCGATGCCGAAGAAGGCGGCATGTCCCAGCGACTTCTGGCCTGCATAGCCCACCGTCAGGTTGAGCCCCATGGTGGCGATGATGAACACCAGCCAGTAGCTCAGCAGGTAGATGCCGTAGTTCTTGAGGAAGTTGGGCGCGACGAGCAGCACGGCCGCAGCCGCGGCCATCAGCGCGAGATGCGTCTTCTTCATACCTTGCGCTCCTCTTTCTTGCCCAGGAGGCCTTGCGGCTTGAACAGGATCACGACCATGAAGATGACCAGCGCCACCGCGTCCTTGTAGGCCGGCGAGATGTAGGCCGAGGCCAGGTTCTCCGCCACGCCGACGATCAGGCCGCCGAGCAGCGCGCCGCGCGAGTTGTTGAAGCCGCCGATGATGGCTGCGAAGAAGGCCTTGGTGCCCAGGCCCTCGCCCATGTCGAACTTGGCGAGGTAGGTGGGTGTGACGAGGAGCGCAGCCGCCACCGCCAGCGCTGCATTGATGGCGAAGGTGTAGAAGATCATGCGCGGCACGTTGATGCCCAGCACGCTCGCGCTCTCGGTGTTCTGCGCCACGGCCTGCATCGCGCGGCCGGTCACGGTCTTCGAGATGAAAGCCTGCGTGGCCAGCACGATCGCCACCGCCAGCCCGAAGGTGCCGAGGTCGGCCATCGTGACGGTGACGCCCGCCACGTTGAAGAGCTTGTCGGCAAAGAGGCTCGGGAACGGATGCGCCTCGGCGCTGTAGCCGGCGCGCACGCCGTTGCGCAGCGCGATCGACAGGCCGATGGTCGCCACCACGATCGGCATCATCCCGAACTTGAACAACGGATCGACCAGGCCGCGCTTGAAGAGCCAGCCCAGCACGAACACCGCCACCACGATGGTCAGCACGAAGCTGAGCGACAGCGGCGCGCCGAAGGACATGAAGGCGAGCATCGCGAAGGCGGGCAGCATCACGAACTCGCCCTGCGCGAAGTTGATGGTCCCGCTGGCCTGCCACAGCAGCGTGAAGCCCAGCGCGGCCAGCGCATAGATGCTGCCGGTGGCCAGCCCGCTCAGGAAGAGCTGGATGAAATCCGTCATGGCGACGACTACTTGGCGGCTGTGCCCAGGGCCGGCAGCGTGGCGATCACTTCCTGCTTGCCGTTCTTCACCTCCACCATGAAGCTTTCGCGGTCGAGGTCGCCGTTGGCGTCGACGCTGACGTCCATCAGCACGCCGGGCTGCTGCGCGGTGCTTACCTTCAGGCCGTGCAGCGCGGCGGCGACGGCCTTGCGGTCGAGCTTGCCGGCCTTCTCGATCCCAGCCTTCAACAGGTAGACGCCCGAGTAGCCCTTCATGCCGTTGTGGTCCGAGACGTACTTGTATTCCTTCTCGAACTTGGCGCGGAAGGCGCGGATGGCCGGGTTCGGCGCGTCGACCGTGAGCCCCACGTGCGCGATCGCGCCGTTGGCGGCCTCGCCCGCGAGGTCGATCACCTTCTGGCCGGTGAGCGTGGTCTCGCCCACGATCGGCTTGCTCCAGCCCTGCTTGCGCAGCTCGCGCAGCAAGCGCGCCGACTCTTCCTCGTTGCTGTAGGCGAAGAGCGCATCGGCATTGCTCTGCTTGGCGCGCAGCACCGCGGCGGAAAAGTCGATCTGGCCCGGCTCGGTCGAGATCTCGGCCGCGATCTTCACCGGCGTGGCGGCCAGCGCCTTCTTTATCGAATCGAGGCCGCCCTTGCCGAAGTCGTTGTTGACGTAGATCACGGCCAGCGTCTTCGCCTTGATCTGCTGGTCGATGTAGCGCGCGACCTTGGGCATCGCGGTGGTCTGCGTGAAGCTGGTGCGGAAGATGTACTTGTTGCCCTGCTGCGTGATGCTGGCCGCTTCGCCGCCGGTGAAGTTGGGAATCTCGGCGCGGCGGCTCTCGGCCATGCTGACCATGATCGAGCCCGAGAACACCGGGCCGAAGATGGCGAAGACCTCGTTGTCCACCGCCTTCTGCGTCAGGCCCTTGGCAACGCCGGGATTGCTCTGCGTGTCGCTGGTGCTCGACTCGATCTTCTTGCCGAGGATGCCGCCCGAGGCGTTGATCTCCTTCACCGCCAGCTCGACGCCGTTCTTGAAGTTGGTGCCGGCGGTCGCGCCGCCGCCCGAGAGCTCCACGATGTTGACGATCTTGATCGTGTTCTGCGCGAAGGCGCCGGAAGCGCCCGCGGCCACGGCGCAGGCGGCGATGAGCTGGATCGCGAAGCGACGCGATGGAACGATGGTCATGCTTGTCTCCTTGGGGTTGAATTGCTGGTGGTCACGTGGCTCTCGCTGATCCAGCGCGCGCTCTTCATCGCGCGCTGGCCGACCACCATGGGGTCGGAATTCACATAGTCGTCGTTGAACACCTCGAAGGTGTAGTGGCCGCGGTAGCCCTTGTCCTCCAGCAGCTGCACCAGGTCGCGCACGTCGTGCAGGCCTTCGCCCGGAAACAGGCGCTGGTGGCGCGCGAGCTCGATCATGTCGGCCTGGCGGTCGCTGTACTCGAAGAAGTAGTCGGCCAGCTGCACCAGGAAGATCTTCTCGACCGGCACTTCGGCCAGCTGTGCGAGCGTTCCGGGCGTGTCGTCGCCATGCACCGACATGTGGAAGGAATCGAGGTTGAGGCCCACGTTCTGGCGGTTGCAGCGCTTCACGATGTCCCAGGCCTGGTGCCAGCGGTTGACGTGCCGGCCCCAGGAGAGGGCCTCATAGCAGATGCGGATGCCAAGCGGCGTCGCCAGCGTGGCGAGGGTGCGCAAGTCCTCGGCCGCGCGCTCCGGGTCGTCGATGGCCAGCGGCGAGGTGGTGGAGCACACCAGCAGCAGGTCGGCGCCGACCAGCGCCATCTGGCGCAGTTGCTCGCGCGCCATCTCGAGCCGGTGCGGGCGCATGGCGTCGGGCGCGCACTCGAAATCGCGCAGCGGCTGGAAGTCCGTGACCTTGAGGCCGCTGGCCTTGACCAGCTCGGCCGCCTTCTCGACGCCGGCCGGGTGCGCGATCAGGTCGCGCGCCCACAGCTCGACGCCGGAAAAGCCCGCGGCCTTCATGCATTCGAGCTTGTGCCCGAGGTCGCCACCCATGGTGACGGTGTTGAAGCCGAAGCGGTCGAGTGCAATGGCCATGGTGTCCTCAGGCCACGCTGTCGGAGTGGTAGCGCAAGGGGGAGTCGATTTCCGCCGCCATTGCGTCCGGATAGATCAGCTTGCGCAGGAAACGCGCGTCGTCGCGCACCCCATGCGCCGCGGCCGTGTGGCCGAAGTAGTCGAGGTAGTACGGCATCTGCTGGATCAGCATCTCGAAGCCGGCCTGCGCGTTGAGCCCGCGCGCGCGGGCGGCGCGCACCAGCGGCGTGGGCTGGTTGCGCAGCAGGATGTCGAACAGCGCCGCGTGCGCCTCCATGCGGGCCACGTCCACCGGCAGGGCATCGCCCTCCTTCAGGCCCAGCGGCGTGGCGTTGATGACCAGGTCGTACCCTTCGGGATCGCTGCTGTCGACCGCGATCGTGGTCGCGTCGAAGAAGGCGTCGAGCTTGGCCGCGACTCCTGCCGCCTTGCCGGCCGAGATGTCGTGGAAGGCGATGTGCTCGGCACCGTTGACCGTGCCGCCCTCGGCCAGCGCGACGCCGATGGCCGCGGCGCTGACGCCGGCGCCGAGGATCAGTACCCGCTTGCCGCGGAACGGGATGTTGTAGTGGTCCAGCGCGCCCAGCAGGCCCTCGCCGTCGAAGAGATCGCCCTCGAGCTCGCCGTTGGCGATGCGCCGCACCACGTTGACCGAGCCGGCGACGCGGCCGAACAGGCCGGCGCCGTCGAGCAGGTCCACCACCCGCGGCTTGTGCGGCGGCGCGATCACCATGCCGCGCACGTTCCTGGCCAGGAAGGCGGCCTTGACGAAGACGGCGAAGTCGCGCGTCGCCACCTGCACCGGCGCCATCACCGCGTCGATGCCGAAGCGCTCGAAGACGCTGTTGAACATGCGCGGCAGGCGCACGTTGGTCACCGGATCGCCGGGGATCAGGTAGAGGTCGGTGCTGCCTGCGATGGAGGGGAACATGGTGCTGTCTCTCTGGGCGGTTTGTTCGGAGATCGCGCAAATTGCCGGAAGCGGCCGCTAATGTAGGGCGCCGGCTTGCGCGACCCAAGGCAAAGACCGCAGAATAGCGCGCTGATCGCCCTGTATCGATCGATGATCGAACGAATCCAGGGTTAATCCCCAATGAGCACTGACATCCGCCCTGCCCCGCCCGAACTCGACAAGCGCGACTGGATCGCCGGCCTGGAGCGCGGCGTGTCCGTCATCGAGGCCTTCGACGACGCGCATCCGCGCATGACGGCGAGCGAGGCCGGCCAGCGCACCGGCATGACGCGCACCGCCGCGCGGCGCTACCTGCTCACCTTGCAGCACATGGGCTATGTGGCGGGGGACGGCAAGCTGTTCTGGCTGACGCCGCGGGTGCTGCGCCTGGGCCAGTCCTATCTCGAATCGGCGCGGCTGCCGCGCATCGTGCAGCCCTTTCTGCAGCGGGTGGCCGCCGGCACGCACGAGATCGCGTACCTGAGCGTGATGGACGGCGACGAGGTGGTCTACATCGCGCGCAACGGCCCCAACCGCAGCATGAGCACCGGCTACGTGCTGGGCGCGCGGGTGCCGGCGCAGGTCACGGCCTCGGGCATGCTGATGCTGGCGATGCGCGGCGACGAGGCGCTCGGCCATTGGCTGGCCACGCACGAGCTCACCGTCTTCACCTCGCACACCATTTCGAGCAAGGAGCGCATGAAGCTCGAGCTCGCGCGCATCCGCGCGCAGGGGTGGGCGCTCTCGGAGCAGCAGCTGGACCTCAATTCGCGCGGCATCGCCGTGCCGCTGCGCGACCGGCACGGCGACCTGGTGGGCGCGCTCAACATCACGATGCCGATGGGCCATGAAAGCAGCGAGGACGCGGTCGCCCGCGTCCTCCCGGTGCTGCGCGAGACGGCGCAGGCGATGCGCAACCTGATCTAGCGGGGCCTCACGCGGGGGTGATTCATGAACAGGCCCTTCTATGAGGACTGTGTTGTCAAGCGAATGTGGTGGCGGATGCTTGGCTGCTGCTCCTGGCGGTTG